>NZ_JBFFOH010000021.1:0-29343 GCF_041562805.1 Sulfurovum sp.
ATTGATTCTATCATCGGTGTTGGTGATACAGTAACTGCTACAGTTTCTAATATTGAACCTTATGGTGTATTTGTTGATCTTGGTGAAGATCTTGAAGCATTCCTTCATGTATCTGAGATCTCTTGGGATAAAAATGTTAAACACCCTAAAGACTACCTAGAAAATAATTCAGACATCAATGTTGAAGTTATTGAAATCGATAAAGAAGGTAGAAGACTTAGAGTGAGCCTTAAAAATCTTCTTCCTAAACCTATGGATGCATTTACTGCTGAAAACAAAGTAGGTGATGTTGTAACTGGTACAGTAACATCGATCACTGATTTTGGTGCATTTGTAAAAGTAGGAGCTGTTGAAGGTCTTCTTCATAATCAAGAAATTTCTTGGGACAAATCAAAGAATGCAAAATCTGAACTTAAAGTTGGTGATGAAGTTGAAGTGAAGATCATCAAGATAGATAGAGACGCTGGTAAGATCTCATTGAGCAAAAAAGCGCTTGAAGCTTCACCGGTAAAAGCATTCGCTGAAACACATAAAAATGGTTCTATCGTAACAGGAACTGTAAAAGACAAAAAAGACTTCGGTGTATTTATTTCACTTGAAGACAACATTGATGCACTTATCAGAACAGAAGATCTTCACCCTCTTAAATTTGACGAGATTGAAAAAGGTCAAGAGATCACTGGTGTGATCAGTTTTATCGATGGTAACACTGATAGAATCAGAGTTTCTGTAAAAAGACTTGAGCGTCAAGAAGAAAGAGAAGCAATGGATCAGCTTAATTTAGAGCAAGACGACAGCATGACTCTTGGTGATGCATTCGGTGATAAATTTAAAAGATAAATAATTTACCAGTAAGGGACGCTTTTCAAGCAAAGCTCCAAAGCGTCACAATCAAAAAATGTGCACTTAGGCACATTTTTTACCCTTTGCTTGTTGATACGGAGTTACCTTTTAGAGGTAACTCATACGACTAGTCGTACTCTCCCTATTTTATGGTACTCAAATTTTTTACAATAATAAAGGTTATATAATGTCAAAAAAGACAATTGTTGTTTGTGATCACATACACCAGGATGGACTGGATATTCTTGCGAATGATAGTGAAATAGAATTTATCAATGCGGCAGATGAGCCTAAAGATAAGCTCCTTGCTGAGTTCATTCCTTTGGCAGATGTTGCAATTACACGTTCATCTACAGATGTTGATGATGCATTTTTAGCAGCTGCTAAAAAAATTACAGCTGTAGTACGTGCCGGAGTTGGTGTGGACAATGTAGACATTCCTGGATCTAGTAAGCAAGGTATCGTTATCATGAATGTACCTACTGCGAACACTATAGCAGCCGTTGAGCTTACAATGACTCACTTACTTTCATGTGTGAGACAATTTCCTTATGCACATAACAATCTTAAACTCGATCGTGTATGGAGAAGACAGGACTGGTATGGTACAGAGCTCAAAGATAAAAAGCTTGGTGTGATCGGTTTTGGTAATATTGGTTCACGTGTAGGAAAAAGAGCTAAAGCATTTGAAATGGATGTTATAGCGTATGACCCGTATATTGATCCAAGTAAAGCTACAGATATGGATGCTTCATACACTAAAAATTTTGAAGATATTTTAGCATGTGACATCATTACTATTCATACCCCTAAAAATACTGAGACTATCGGTATGATAGGTAAAGAAGAGATAGCTAAGATGAAAGACGGTGTAATGCTTATAAATTGTGCCAGAGGTGGTCTTTATGATGAAGATGCACTTTTAGAAGGACTCACTTCCGGTAAGATCGCAATGGCCGGTATCGATGTATTTAACAAAGAGCCTGCGACTGATCATCCTCTGCTTGATCTTGATAATGTAACTGTGACACCTCACCTTGGTGCTAACACAAAAGAGTCACAAAAGAATATTGCAATTCAGGCAGCTGAAAATGCTATTGCTGCTGCAAAAGGTATTTCATATCCGAATGCACTTAATTTACCTATCAAAGAAAATGAACTGCCTGATTTTGTAAGACCATACTTGGAACTTATACAAAAGATAGGACATATGTCTGCACAGATCACGAAAAGTGCCATAAAATCAATTAGAGTAATGGCATCTGGTCCTGTAACTGATCATTTAGAATCTATGGGTACATTCGCAACTGTAGGTGTGCTTACGGAGTCTTTAGGAGATCAGGTAAACTATGTTAATGCTGAGTTTGTTGCTGAGGAACGTGGCATAGAGATCATTAAAGAGGTAAAGCCAAATAACAGTGGTTTTACCAATAAAATTGGTGTGAAACTGACAACTACAGAAGGTACGATCTCTATAGAAGGAACTGTTTTTGATGACAGTGAACAACGTATTATTGAAATAGATGATTATATCTTAGATGTTGAGCCAAAAGGCACGATGATCTTCTTTAGAAATACAGATACTCCGGGTGTGATCGGTGATGTAGGTAGAATCATGGCAGAGAACGGTTTGAACATCTCTGACTTTAGACTGGGACGTGACAGTAAGAAGCAAGCCCTTGCTGTTGTCCGTGTTGATGGACAAATTAAAAAAGAACTTCTTGAAGAACTTGCTTCATTGGAAGCATGCATTAGCGTTTCTCACGCTACACTTTAGAAACTAAGTGGATACTCCACTTAGTTACTTCAACTACTCCCCCTTGTGCTATAAACACGTTTAACACTAGTATTACGAGAGTTAGACACTAATTTAATTACTTTAAGTTATATAAGGTATAATATATACTTATTTATATGATCGCTTAGAATATATAATTATTTCTTTGGCTATAATATAATGTAATCTCGGGGAAGAGGAGTATATCTTATGAAAAAATATCTCATTTTTTTCTTAGCATGGCCATTATTTGCAGGTTTAAATAACTTGGACATTGATAAGGCCATTTCGATGCTGGAAAACAATAACTTAGAATTAAAAATATCTCATTTTAACGAACAGATGAAGGCTTATGAAGCTACTGCAGCCAAAGGCCATAATTATGGTACATTAGATGTAACTGTGACTGGTATGCGTTCAAATGATGCAGGGAATGTCTTTGGATTTAAATTACAAAGTCGCGAAGCTACTTTTGGTGATTTTGGTGCAAGAGAGTTTATGGATGCTACAGGGCAAAATGGAGGAGTACCTCCAGAAAGTGCATACACTACACCTCCACAAGCATTAAATTATCCAGATGCAAGAAACCATTATCAGACAAAAATATCGTATATGTTGCCTCTTTATACCGGAGGAAAACTCTCAGAATACGGACGTATTACGGAGGCTTTACAGCGTATGAGTCAGTGGGATACCCAAAAACTTATGAATGAAAAGATATTTCAAACGAAAAAAGCATTTTATGATATCTCTTTGGTGGATAACTATATTTTGAATCTTTCTAAGATCATTCAAAATATTAGACATTTAGAATCGATCGTTAAAGGTATGGGTGAAGAGGGGTATGCACGAGATATAGATCTTCTTGAAGTACAGGCCCGTAGAGCTGAAGCCGAGAGTATGCATAACCAGGCAAAACTAAATAGAGATCTGGCGTATCAATTTCTCTCATTTTTATTAAATGAAGAAGTCACTTCTATTAAGAAAGTCAATGATATGGCACCTATGCCAAGTGTTGATAGATCAGAAGTAGAAAATAACAATATAGATATACAAAAAGCATTGCTGGGTTTGCAAATTACTGAAATGGCCATGAAGGTTGAAGAAGCAAATTATCTACCCACTATTGGTGCATTTGGAGAGTATGGTAGTGCAGATAATAGCTTATGGAATGAGTTTGAAGAGAAAGACTCATATACGGTTGGAATACAGTTGAAATGGAATATATTTAACGGTGGTATTGATTCCGCTAATCTTGAAAAAGCAAAAGTGAATTACCTTAAAGTACAAAACGAAGTCTCATTGGCTAAATCGGGTATTTCTTTAAAAGTAAAAAAACTTGAAACAGAGATCTTAAGTAAGAATGCAGATGTGAAGAGTTATGAAAAACAACTGCGTTTTGCAAAAAAAGTATATGAAAACTATCGTTCACGATATAAAGAGGGTATTGCTTCAATTTCGGATGTTTTGATGAAACAATCAAAAGAGTTGGAAATTTTACTCAAGTTACTCACGTTTAAGAATGAACGAAATACAAAGATATTTGAACTAAACAGTATTTTGAATACAGGAGGAAAGGTATGAATAAACTTACACAATTAATGCTTTTAGCATTGATGTTAACATCGGTGCACGCAATAGAAATAAATTTAAGTGGATCAGTCGTTTCAGATAATCAAAAAATGTTGACCAGCCGTTATATGGGCTACGTAAAAAATATGGCTGTTTCAGAGGGTGATATCGTCAAAAAAGGACAACTGCTTTATGAGATCGATTCAAAAGAGATAGAGTCTGCAGAGAGACAGGTGGATCTAGCCATTTCTCAAGCCAGACTTTCTTTGCAAATGAATAAAAATCAATACAACAATGTATTAACAAATCTTGCAAGACATGAAAGACTTTATAAGAAAAAGATGGTTTCAAAATACGAATATGAAATGATACAACTTGCATCAGAAAACCTTAAAGATATGGTTAAAATAGCAGAAGAACAAGTAAATCAGGCACTGGCTAAAAAGGACGAAGTGTTAAATCAGTATAATTATTTGACGATTCTTGCGCCTAACGATGGTGTGATTGTTGAGAAACGTCTTAATGAAGGTGAAATGGCCATTCCTGGTATGCCAGCAGTTGTTTTAACTGATTTGAGTAAATTAACGATTGTAGCTGAACTGAGTGAAACACAATTGAGATATATCAACTTGGGCAAAAAGGTAGATATTGAAATACCTTCTATTGGATTTAAAACTGTAGGTGAAATCACATCCATAATTCCAAGTTCAAACCCTATGACACACAAGTTTAAGATTAAAATGAACTTTGATAGTAATGGACGATCTTCCGTATATCCAGGTATGTACGCTAAAATTATTATTAGGGATCAGTAATGGGAAATAAAAAAGAATATGAGATCATAAATGTAGCAGGAAAACTCGCAAAAGGTTTTTTACGAAATCCTTTAACGATAGTCCTGGGGGCAATTCTACTACTTGTTGGATATATAGCACTCAATACAATGCCAAGAGAGGAAGATCCTCAAATTGCTATATCTGGCGGTGCAGTTATCGTTGCGATGCCTGGTGCAACACCTAAGGAAATAGAAAACGTTATTGTAAAACCATTGGAACGTAAATTACGTGAAGTACATGGAATAGAACATATATATGGAATGGCTATGGAGAACGTGGGTATTGTTAATGTGATGTACTATATTGGTGAAAATAGAGAAGATTCCAACCTCAAGCTCTATGATAAAGTAATGCAAAATATGGATTTAATGCCCAAAGGTGTTATGCAGCCAAGTGTGAAACCATTTGATATTGATATTGATATCCCTATTGTCACGGTGGCATTTTATCCAAAAACAAAAAGTAGTATTGATGATATAGGACTTTTTGAAACGGTCAGAAAAGTACAGCAAAAAATAAATGCTGTTGACAATGTGGCTAAAACAACACTTAAAGGTGCGCGAAAAGCACAATATAATATAGAGGTTGATATGGGAAAACTTTCAGCATATCACCTCTCTTTAGGACAGATCATGCAAGCAGTGCAGTCTTTGGCTGTTTCTGTACCTGAGGTAAAAGGAAGATCTGGAAATAATCATTTGGTGATCTTTGGAGTAAAAAATGCGATTGAAAGTGTAGAAGATGTTGGGAGTGTGATCGTAGCACAATACATGGGATCACCAATTTACTTAAAAGATGTTGCAAATGTAACTAGTGGTATGGATATACAAAACTTTCAAACAGCTAAGATATTGATGAGAGAAGAAAACAAAAATGAACAAGTAGAAAATGATAAATCCGTACATGCGAAATCAGCTTTGAGTGAGGAGAAAAATCAAATCACTTTGACTGTTGCAAAATTGGCCGGGACCAATGCCGTGTTTGTTTCTGAAGATGTTCTTGATGTTCTTAAAGGGTTTGAACATGAATTTGAAAAATTAGGAATTGGATATCTTATTACAAGAAACTATGGGTTACGAGCAAATGAGGCGGTAAATGAATTGATGCATCACTTGATCATTACAATTGTGATCATTGCGTTGATGCTAGTTTTCGCTTTGGGTTGGAGAGAGTCGATCATTGTTACATTTACGGTACCTGCGATTTTGGCAGTCACACTTTTTACTGCATGGATGACAGGTCAGACAATGAACAGGATCACACTCTTTGCTCTCTTGCTTTCTTTGGGATTACTTGTTGATGCTGCGATCATTGTGATTGAAAATATTCATAGACATTTACATAGTCATGGTGTTGAGGACAGAGATATGGGTGAACTTTTAGTTGAAGCAACCGATGAGATCGGCGCACCAACAAATATAGCCACTTTGGCCATTATCTTAACAATGGTTCCCATGGCATTTGTTGGAGGGATGATGGGGTCATTTATGAAACCTATACCATATAATGTACCTGTAGCACTTATCGCATCGCTGTTTGTAGCCTACATATTTACGCCGTATTTGAGTCTAAAGTTACTAAAAAAACCAGAACATGGTGATTATGAAAAAGAACATGATGAAGGATCTAAATAATGAAAAATCTTGAAAGTTTTATTTATAGTATTCTTGATAGTAAGTCAAAGAAAAAAATGGTTGTTATTTTAACCGCTGCAGCATTTTTTCTTTCTCTTTTAATGTTTCCTACAAAATTGGTACTTGCAAAGATGTTACCTGGTAAGAGTGATAACACCTTTTCTATCTATATTGATACTCCTACAGGTTCGTCTATAGAGCAAACAAAAGATGTAAGTAATTGTGTGATCGACTTTTTGAAAAAAGAAGACGAAGTGATAAATTTAGAGCTTTTCCTGGGGCAAGGTATCCCCCTTGACTATGCTGGTCTTGTTAAAGGTGCCAGTATGAAACGTACTGAAAATGTCTCAGAGATATCTGTAAACCTTACAGATAAGCATCATCGTGCTGAACCGTCATTTCTTATGGTTCAACGTTTAAGACCTATAATCCAAAAAGCATGTGTACCTTTAACAAGAGGTACAAACATTAAATTCGTAGAGCAACCATCTGGACCTCCCACATTGGCATCGATCGTTGTGGAAGTACATGGCGAGGACTTAGAAAAAATAAGACGTCTTTCTGTAGATGTAGCTGATGTTTTATCAGAAACAGAAGGATTGGTCGATATTGATCTGATGGCAGATGAAAATTATGAAAAATATGAACTTATACCTGATAAAGAAAAAGTTGCTAGAAGTGGATTAAATGTTGGACAAGTGAACAATATTATATATGTTGCTTTTGAAGGTATGGTCATAGCACATAAAAACTCTCAAAACTCACCAGATCAAATACCTATATTTTTGGTATTGGATAACGACAGTAAAAGACTACCTATATCAAATGCAGATGCATTGCAAAGCAAGCTTTCGTCACTGAACCTAATGAACATGCAAGGAATGATGGTTCCGTTAAGTGAAGTGGTGACTATCCGTAAAGTAAAGTCAAACCCTATGATCATGCATAAGGACCTTTCCCGAATGGTGAATGTTATTGCTGAAACAGATATGGTTTCACAAGTCTACCCCCTGTTGGAAGCACGTAGTGTAATGCTTGAAAAGTTTGAAAAAGATTATATAATTACGAAAGCAGGCTTATCAACCTATATGTTTGACTTTACTTTAGAAGATAAAATTACACATGAAAAATTCTTGATACGTTGGGATGGTGAAATGAAAGTAACCCTTGATACTTTTAGGGATCTGGGTGCTGCATTTATTGCTGCTTTGATATTGATCTTCTTGTTATTGGTCATTTACTATATGAGTTTTGTTATTAGCGGTATTGTGCTGTTAGGTTCATTCCTCTCGCTTATAGGTGTGATTGTGGGGCACTGGGTTGCAAACTGGTTTACATCTGAAACGTTCTTCCTGACTGCAACTTCCCTCATTGGTTTTATTGCACTTATAGGGATCAGCTCTCGTAATTCACTGTTACTTATCGACTTTGCCAAATCTTTGATGGAGATTGAGGGTATAAAGAAACGTAGAGCCATTGCTATAGCTGCTGCTACCAGAGCAAAACCTATTGCTTTAACTGCGGTTGCTATTATCCTGGGGTCTGCTTTACTCGCCGGAGATCCTGTATTTGGTGGGTTGGGTGTTGCACTTATCTCGGGTACGGTTGCGGCTGTTTTTGTCTCACTTCTCTTTATTCCCGTACTGATGGATAATGCCAACGCAATGGATTTTGAAAAGATTGACGATCCTAAGGTAGATCATACTATTTCTATCACCAAGTAACCTTCTTTTGGCACCCATTTCGGGTGCCCCTACAACATTTTACCAAGCATTCGCTATAATCACTCATAATTTTTAAGGAGCTAAAATGGCTACAATTGGAATGGGTGATATTAAAAAAGGCACGAGACTTGAAATTACAGGAAACCCTTATAAGGTTACAGATTTTCAGCATGTTAAACCAGGTAAAGGTGCAGCTTTTGTACGTATGAAGGTCAAGAATCTTTCTACAGGTAAAACGATTGAAAAGACAGTACATGCAGGTGATAAGTTTGAGGTACCGGCACTTGAGCAAAAAACGATGCAATACCTCTATGATGATGGTGAGATGCTTCAGTTTATGGATACAACATCATTTGAACAAATAGGGCTTACACATGAACAAGTAGGTAAAGATACGTTTGATTATATGATAGATGGTATGGAAGCTGAGATTTTGTTTCATGGTGGTAAAGCTATTTCAGTTGAGATCCCACAAACGGTTGTACTGAAGATCGTAGAAACACCACCTAACTTCAAGGGTGACTCACAAGGTGGGAAAAAACCTGCTACACTAGAAAGTGGTGCAGTAGTTCAAGTACCATTTCATGTACTTGAAGGTGAGATGATCAAAGTAGATACTGTTGAAGGGAAATACCTAGAAAAAGCTAAATAATTTTCAGTATAGTATTTTGGTTGGATAGGTATAATGATATATGTAGATACAAGTATATTTATATAAACTTATGTAAATATTATCATACATAGATATGATGATATACCATATAATTATAATTGCAGTTTTTGTAGGGGGAGGACTTTGAATATTTTATATCATATTAGTATGAGATATAGATTATTAAAGGCATAGAGTATATGAATTTAAATAACATTCTTACAAGTGGACATAGTTTTACCGAAGGTGAGTATGCATTAAAATCCAAATTTATATTACTCAATAGTTTGATTTTTTTATCAATAACTGTTGTTTTTATATTAACCATAGTCTTAGTTTATCATGGAAAAATATTTTTTGCTATGGCTAATATATTTTACATACTTTCAGGCCTTTACTCAATTAAGTTATTACGTAAGAATAAAACGAATCAAAAATATATTATTGTTGTCATTTCATTATTAAGTCTACTATTAGTGGTTATTGCGATTAGTAAGTATCCAAGTGAAGAAGTCCGTTTTGTATGGTTTCCTGCTATCATAATTTCTTCATTTTTTTTAGGTGGTAAAAAATTAGGATACATTGTTGCTTTTTTAAGTGTTTTATCTATCATTATGCTAGAGTATCTTATAGATACAGGACTGAATAACTATACTACATTTCTAGCAATTATTATTATTCTATTTAGTACAACAATTATTGCTTTATATGAAAGACGAGAGTTTATATTAAAAGAAGAATTGCTAAGTATGAATCAGTATCTTGAAGATAAAGTGAAAAAAGAAATTCAAAAACGTCTTGCCATGTACGAAAAAACTCATAATCAATTACAGGAAAGTGCAGTGAAGTTGGAAGAACAAAAAAATGCTTTTAAGAATCTTGCACATTATGATACATTAACAGGTCTACCAAATAGACTACTTTTTTATGATAGGTTAGAAAAAGTTATTGAAAACGCTGAAAAAAATGATCAAAAATTTTCTATCCTATTTCTTGATTTAGATAATTTTAAAGAAATTAATGACTCTTTTGGACATGATGTTGGGGATGATTTGCTCAAGATTGTTGCAGAAAAGTTTCAAAATAGAATAAGTAAATCTGATCTTTTAGCAAGACTCGGAGGTGACGAGTTTACTTTGGTAGTTGGAGGTTGGAGAAATACTGAACACATAGCTTCTATTGCTGATCGACTGATTCATGCGTTAAGTGAACCAATTTATATTTTAGGATATGAAATCTATATAACAGTAAGTGTAGGAATTAGTATCTATCCTGATGATGGTATGGATATTGCAACATTATTAAAACATTCAGATTCTGCAATGTATAGTGCTAAAAATGAAGGGCGTAATTTATATCACTTCTATAAACAAATTATGACAGATCAGGCTTTGGAACGTGTGACACTTGAAACAAGAATGAGAAAAGCACTTGAAAACAACGAGTTTATTATATATTATCAGCCAATTGTTAATGGAGTAACTAGTGAACTGATAGGCTTGGAAGCACTTGTAAGATGGCAACATCCTGAAAAGGGATTATTAACACCAGATAAATTTATACATATAGCTGAGCGAACATCAATTATTATACCTCTTGGCGAATATGTTATGAATAAGGTTGCTGGTCAAGTAAAGGATTGGCATGAAAAAGGTTTTAATCCATCCTATATTTCCATTAATTTATCAGTTAATCAATTGCGTCATAAAAAACTACTATCCAATATTAATAATATGTTGGAGAAAACAAATTTTAGAGATGATTGGTTAGAATTTGAGATTACAGAAAGTTATGCTATGAAAAACCCTGAAGAATCTATAGAGGTACTTAATCAGATCAAAGCATTGGGAGTAAAGCTTTCTATTGATGATTTTGGCACAGGTTATTCTTCCTTGTCGCATTTAAAAAAGTTACCTGTGGATAAATTAAAGATTGACAAAGCTTTTATAAGTGGTTTACCTTATGACCTAGATGATAAGATCTTGGTGGCTACTATTGTTTCGCTAGCAGAAAACATGAACTTAAAAGTGGTAGCAGAAGGCGTAGAAAATGAAGAACAAAAGAAATACTTAGAAAATATTGGGTGCATTTACATGCAGGGTTACTTGTTTGAAAAACCGGTTGACTATACAATAATAAATAAAAAATATTGTAAAGTTTAGTAAAGAGGAAAACATTTTGGATAAAGCATTTCATCAAATATTACGGAAAAGAAGTGAGATATCTGTGAGATATGACCCCAAAACTGAATCAATTTGGGTATATGGCAATCCTAATACACGTCCTTGTCTCAGTCTTGAATTGATTAAGGAGTTTAATCAATTACAACTTGAAATAAAGGATTATTTTGTATCAAATGATATGAAACCTAATGTATCAATAAAATATTTTGTATGTGCTTCTCAAATACCAGGAGTTTACAATTACGGTGGAGATTTAAATCTTTTTTCTGATCTGATAAAAAATAAAAATAAAGATGCATTATATCAATATGCGAAATTATGTATTGATGTTGTTTATTTAAATGCTGTAAATTTGGAACTTCCCATTACAACTATTGCATTGGTTGAGGGTGACGCATTAGGTGGTGGTTTTGAAGCTGCTATATCATGTAATATGGTTATAGCAGAAGAACAAACTCAAATGGGGCTTCCTGAAATAAGATTCAACCTTATACCAGGTATGGGTGCATATAGTTTTTTAGCAAGATTGGTAGGAACAAAAGTAACTGAAGAGATAATAGGAAGTGGACAGATGTATGATGCTTCGACATTACATGAAATGGGGGTAATTACACAGGTTGTTAAGCAAGGAGAGGCTGAGACAGCAGTGAAGAAATATATGAAACGGAATATCCGCTTATTTAATGGAATGCAAGCTCTTCAAGAGGCTAGACGAAGGTATCAACCTATTGAATATGATGAATTGATTGACATAACTAAGATATGGGTTAATGCAGCTTTACAATTAACACCACTAGATTTGAAAATGATGCAAAAATTAGTTGATGCGCAAAATGCAAAAAACATAAATGCACAGCATAAGTTGAGAACAAAACAAGACAGAAGGTTTGAGTCTGAAAAAATTATGTTCCCTTTTGTAGATACGCAAGGAAAGGTTATTGAAAAAGACAGGAGGGGTAAACCTGACCCTCGATGATCAATAACTGTTTAAAAATTCCCTCACTACATTTTCTATGATTTTAGCTAAGATTTTCTTGGCTATTTTTTCTTCTTTTTCTTCTTGAACACTTTTTCACAATCTTTTATCATCGCATCCGGTATGGAAGCTATGGTCATAAACTCAGTCATTTTTAACATCGGATACATATATGCAATATAGTACTTAGGATCAAGTATTTTTGCTTTTCCATTTTCAATGAGAATTGGGTATGGAAGCATAGCTGCATTGTTTCTACCAATTCTTTTTGTAAAACCACTGGTTCTTCTGGAGAGTTGAATACCAATAAGTGTTGAACCATTTTCCAGCG
This sequence comes from Sulfurovum sp., assembly GCF_041562805.1. GTDB lineage: Bacteria > Campylobacterota > Campylobacteria > Campylobacterales > Sulfurovaceae > Sulfurovum. The sequence goes on from NZ_JBFFOH010000021.1 coordinate 12,529, forward strand.
TTTGCGTAAAGAGTACTTTATCGTTATCTTTGATCTTTTCTAAAAGGTCATCCCCCGAAGCGACTTCTATCATATCTTCATAATGAGGCATACCGTTCATAAATTGGTATTTTGGCAAGAGCTGGAACTTGAGTACATCTTTTGAGTTTTTCAAACTAGGAAAGTGCTCAATAAGTTTTACTAAGATCTTTTTGGCTGCTTTTTCATCAAAATCACTTTGTAAAAATCCTTTTGCCATATAAAGAGGGTTGGTAATACTGATCTTCTTCTCTTTTGTATCTACAAGTACACGTAATGATGCTATAAAGCCTCTAGTTTCTTTACTTGCCATGCTGACCAAGGATTTATCTGTAAAGACTACTGAAATGAGTGTACCTTTTTTATCTACAGGCACAGAAGTCAAGACTTCAAATCCTGCCGCCTTGAGGTTTTTTTCTACCGTTTTTACATCTATAAATTTTCCGCGAAGATACGCGGAAATTCTTCCTTGGCTTACATCTCCGATTCTTGTATTACCACTCTGTTTAAGTTTCTTTTGTTTATCGAATCTATGAGGTATATAATTTGGTGGTACACGTTTAGAGAATTTAATACTTCTATCTAATGCATCTTGATTCTTTTCAGATTGTAAAGCCACCGGTACTTTCGGTACAGTTGGTATACAAATTTCTACTGTACCAGCTGTGGTTTGAATCGTTTGTACTTTCTCTCCTTTGGCCTTAGTGTCTAATACTGTTCTTTTTTCTTGAACTTCAGGTAGGTTTTCTTTGGCCACTGCTACCTCTTCATGTATCTCTGTTTTAGATACAGTCTGTTCTAACAGGGTATTGGTATTAGATGTTGCCTTCATACCAAATGCAGTGAGGATCTCAGGTATCTCTTTGTCCAGTTTGTTGACAAGTCCTACTCTTTTTTCATCAGTGATATTTAAAGTAGTTGACCAGTTCTCAAGTCTTAGCATACCTACAACAAGTTTGTTGGTTCCTTTCTTGATGTATACATACATAGTACAAGGTGCAAAAAGGCCTGCTTCTGGGTGAGCAGCCTGGTTGTCAAAGACATTGAACGAGAACTCTAAGTGACAAAGAGAATAGGTCCAGAAGGCATCATATCCTGCCAGAATTTCCTCTGCATTATCTCTTCCTTCCATGAAATTGTGGTATCCGGCGATAAGATATTTTTTATCGATAAATGCGAGTTCAAATCTGTTTTGGAACCCTTCAATAAACTCATCTAAATCCTCAGGAGCATCAAATTCATATTCAAAGTTATGCATACGGTTTTCCGGGAGTTTTTTATAGGTCTGGTATGATTTTGTATATTTGAGCCCTTTAGCTCTGAATTCTGCTTCTACTTTTGTATCAAGCGGTTTAATGGAGGCTATAAAATGATCTCTCACTTTTTGGTCTTCTATCCCAATCATATCGAGGAATGCTGTGGGCATGATATGACCTACATGTGTTACATTCTGATCTAATTTTTTGTAGATAAGCATATTGAATGGAGCAGTCGATGCAATACGTGGATCGATATTAAGAAGTGGCAAGATCTCTTTGTCATTCACCACAGATAAAAAACTGAGTGTATCTAAGACGGTTGAACCATACTTGTCTTCATATTGGTCATTGACCCTGTGATGTGGATCTGTGACTTCATAGTCAATTGTTTTTAACTCTTCTTCAATGATCGCATTATATTGTTTTTCTACATTGCCTTCGAGTGTATACATCACGGCTAAAGCATTCTTTGGAACAGGTACTTCTTGTACGATTAATGGTTCAACCTTTATAGGCTTTTCTTTAGGAATGGTTTTGGTTTCTTCTGTAGCTTTTTTAACGTTTGATTCCGGAACTGAAAGTACTTCTGGTGTTTGTGTCAGTGGATTTACATTTGATACTGCTGTCATACCGAACGCTGACAATATCTCTGGTATTTCTCTATCAAGCTGTTCTACAAGCGCCAGTCTCTGCTTATCGGTAATCTCTAGCGTATCAGACCAGTTATGTAATCTAAACATTCCGACAACAAGTTTATTGGTTCCTTTTCTGATATACATATACATGGTACACGGAGCGAATAAACCAGCTTCTGGTCGTCCACCTTCATTATCAAACATATGATATGAAAACTTCAAATGACAAAGGGAGTAGGTCCAAAAAGCATCATACTCCGAGAGTATATCTTCAGCATCATCTGTAGCTTCCATAAAGTTATGGAAGCCTGCGATGAGATATCCTTTGTCGATGAAAGCGAGTTCAAATGTATTTTGGAACTCACCGACAAAATCATCTATGTCTTCAGGTACTTCAAATTCATATTCGAAGTTTATCATTCTTTGTTCCGGAAGTTTTTTATACGGCATGTACGATTTTTGACCACCTAATTCTTGTTCTATCAGACCATCAAGTGATTTAAATGTAGCAGTGAATTTTTCTCGTACTTCTTTGTTTTCTATCCCTAATATGTCTAACATTACTTTAGGCTGTAGGTGACCAACATGTGTTTTATTTTCATTAAGTTTTTTGTGTATAAGCATATTGAATGGTGCAAAACCTGCTATACGAGGATCAATGTTGAGGAGTGGTAAAATGACTTTATCATTTACTACAGGCATAAAACTGAGTACATCGAGTACAGTTGAACCATACTTTGTCTCATACTGGTCATTTACTCTTTTATGCGGATCTGTAAGTTGAAAACCTATACTTTTTAGTTTCTGCTCTACAAGTGTATTATACTTTTTCTGTGCATCACCGTCTATAGTGTAGAAGACAGCTAGTGCATCTTCATTTGAAGCTGTTGTAGAAGTGCTTTCTTGTGTAGAGGTAGCAAAGAGTAAAGCAGGTAGAAGTAGAGCAAAATAAAGTATTTTATTTGTAACAGTATTCACATAAATCCTTTGGACAAGTATTATTGATAGGATAGCATAGAATTTATATATATAATAAATAGAAGTTATGAATTTTCTTTATGAAGAGTGAAACGCTACCAAAAGTGACTGGAAGTTTAAAGAGATAAATAAGAAGGGAATCCCCTTCTTATCAGATAGAATCAATAATTAATTAATCATTGATCGTTTTAACAGAATCGTTAATGTTTTCAGAAACAGATTTCACTGATTCTCTATTGTCATTAGACGCAGTTTTTACTGAATCAGCTGTATTTTCATTTACTGATTTCACTGAATCTCTTGAGTCATTAGAGATTGTTTTTGTAGAATCATTTACATTTGTTGCTACTGTACTTACTGAATCTTTTGAGTCATTAGAGATTGTTCCTGTTGTACTGTTCATATCATTAGAAACAGTTTTTACAGAATCTCTTGAGTCATTAGAAACAGTTTTTACAGAATCTCTTGAGTCATTAGAAACAGTTTTTACAGAATCTCTTGAGTCATTAGAAACAGTTGTAACTGAATCTTTTGCATCTTTAGATACAGTAATTGTAGAGTCTTTCATATCAGTACTAAGACTTGTACCACTATCTTTCATATCAGAAGTTGTAGTTTTAAGCGATTCTCTAGTATCAGTTGAAAGGCTAGTAGTAACACTACTCATATCAGAAGTTGTGTTTACTTCCACTGTTTTAATGTCATCAGAAACTTTCATTGTAGTCTCTTTAGTATCTGAACTTAAGTTTGTCACAGTTCTTTCAGCACTTTGTGTTGTTTCAACTGCTCCATCTTTTACCGTAGCAACAGAATCTTTTGCATCTTTACTCATACTAACAGCAGCTTCTTTCATATCTTTAAACATATCGTTAAAGTCAAAATCAGCTTGCGCGCTTGTCACTAATAATGCAGCTACTGCTACAGAAGTTGTAATCATTCTTTTCATCTATATTCCCTTTTATAAGTATTTATAAAGATAGTATATCAGTTGTTATATTAAATATAACTTAACGTTTATTATAAAATTTATAATTATGACTTATATTATAGAATATAGACTTATCTCAGAATAAATAAATATTGAATAGTTGTCATGATGTAGAAAATAGGGAGGGGGGGTAAGCAACCTTTTATATAGGTCACTTATTTGTAGTTATGTTTTTCTTTTTCATATGTTCTGTATATTCATCTTGAGTGATGGCTTTAGTGTCTTTACCTTGAGTAATGTCTTTAAAAGAGTCATTTAGATTTGATGCAACTTCATCTATAGAGTCTCTAGTATCATTCGAAATAGTTTTAGATGTTTTGCTTGCTGCAGTTGTAGTAGACTCTAAAGCATCACCTGTATCATTTGAAACTTCTTTAGTGGAGTCTTCTACATTAGTTGAAATAAAATCTACAGAATCTTTAGAGTCATTTGAAATATCCTCTGTGGACTCTCTTGCATCGTTTGAAACGGTTTTGAGAGAATTAACGGAATCACTGCTAATGTTTTCTATCGAATCACCTGTGTCTTCAGAAACAGTTTCTATGGAATCCCTGGCATCATCTGAGGTATCTTCAATGGAGTCTGATACATCTGAAGAAACGGCTTCAACACTATCTCCCATATCAGTAGAAACTGCATCTGTTGTATCTTTAACATCTTCACTTGAGTCAGTAATAGCATCTTTCGTATCTTCAGTTACAGACTCAATTGCATCTTTAGCATCTTCAAATGTTTCAGATGTAGAAGTCTCAATATCATCAGAAACTTTTTCTGAAACATCCCCTGCATCAGAACTTACGGATCGTGATGTTCTTTCAGCACTTTTTGATATTTCTTCTGCACCATCTGTCATAGCATCCATACTATCTTTAGCATCGTCAGTCATGGCTTCAGCAACCTCTTTCATATCATCGAACATATCTCCGAAGCTAAATCCAGCTTGAGCATGTGTTAACAAAGCAACAGCTGCTAAAGTAGTCATTATTTTTTTCATTCTGAAACCTTTTTTATTTTATATATTATGGTTGATGGTATCAATAGTTATTTTAAATATCTCTTAAAGTAAAAGTTAAAATATAGGATTAAATTATAGATACTGTAACATAGAAGTAAAGCAATCCAGGGTTGGATTGCTTAGGAGGATGGAGGGCACACTGCCTCCATCTAGAGATATTAGTCGTTAATTGTTTTAACAGAGTCGTTTAGGTTTTCTGAAACAGATTTCACAGATTCTCTCTGGTCATTAGAAGCAGTTTTGGCTGCATCACTTGTATTGCTTGCAGTTGATTCTACTGAAGCTCTTGAATCACTAGAGATTGTTTTTACAGAGTCAGCAGAGTCCGTAGAGACAGTCTTGACAGAGTCAGCAGAATCACTAGAGATTGTTTTTACAGAGTCAGCAGAGTCAGTAGAGACAGTCTTGACAGAGTCAGCAGAGTCACTAGAAACAGTTTTTACAGAGTCAGCAGAGTCCGTAGAAATAGTTTTCACAGAAGCTGAAGAGTCATTAGAAACAGTTTTCACAGCACTTGTTGAATCAGAAGAGACAGCGATAGTAGAATCTTTCATTTCTTTAGAAGCTACTGTTGCAGAGTCTTTAAGATCTTTTGTTGTATTAGTGATAGAATCTTTTGTGTCTGTAGATACAGCGTTTACAGTATCTCTACTGTCTTTAGCTGTAGAAACTTCTGCTGTTTTTAGATCATCAGAAACTTTTACTGTTGTGTCTTTTGTATCTGCACTTACGTTTGTCACAGTTCTTTCAGCACTTTGTGAAGTTTCAACTGCACCATCTTTTACTGTACCAACAGAATCTTTTGCATCTTTACTCATACTGATAGCAGCTTCTTTCATATCTTTGAACATATCTCCAAAGTCAAAATCTGCCTGTGCACTTGTTGCCAATAAAGTAGCTACTGCTACTGAAGTTGTAATCATTTTTTTCATGTAAAACCTTTTTTAATTTTGATAATTGTAATTTTGCTATAGTATCAATAATTATTTTAAATACATCTTAAACCAAATATCGTAACATAATATTAACAAATATTACTTCATTAAGTAACATATTGCTTAATGATAAAAGATTTTAGAAATGAGGAGTAAAGGGGATAACAACTTACTTTGAAGTTGACAGATAGAAGGCATTGCCTTCTATCTTGAGGAATTAATCGTTAAGTGTTTTAACTGAATCATTGATATTTTCAGAAAGCGTTTTCACATTCTCTCTATTATCATTTGAAGCAGTTTTGGATGTATCACTCGCATTTTTTGCAACTGAGTCTACAGAATCCTTAGAATCCTTAGAAATTGTTTTTACAGAGTCATTTGTATTTTTTGCAATTGAATTTACAGAATTTTTAGAGTCATTAGAAACAGTTTTCACAGAGTCAGCAGAGTCATTAGAAACAGTTTTCACAGAATCTCTAGAATCGTTAGAAACTGATTGTACTGATGAATTCATATCATTAGAAACAGTTTTTACAGAGTCAGCAGAGTCATTAGAAATAGTTTTCACAGCACTTGTTGAATCAGAAGAGACAGCGATAGTAGAATCTTTCATTTCTTTAGAAGCTACTGTTGCAGAGTCTTTAAGATCTTTTGTTGTATTAGTGATAGAATCTTTTGTATCTGTTGATACAGAAACCACAGTATCTCTACTGTCTTTAGACGTAGAAACTTCAGATGTTTTTAGATCATCAGAAACTTTTACTGTTGTGTCTTTTGCATCTTTACTTACATTTGTCACAGTTCTTTCAGCACTTTTTGTTGTTTCAACTGTACCATCTTTTACAGTAGTTACAGAATCCTTTGCATCTTTACTCATGCTGATAGCAGTCTCTTTCATATCTTTGAACATATTATTCAAATCATTTGCTTGAGCACCCGTTAGTAATATTGCAGCTACAGCTACAGAAGTAGTAATCATTTTTGTCATTGTAGACCCTTTTTAATTTTTTATATAAATATTATACTGTAAAGAATATTAAATATAACTTATATTATAGATAATGCTTACTTATATTATTTGCTATTAAACGTATGAAAGCCAACCAATACAGCTACTAAAATGCGAAGCGCTTCTTTTTCCCCATTATTCACTTACATATTTAAATACAATTACTTCGTGTATGTTTATTGTTTATAGATATGTGAAGTTACAGTTACACTAGTTCATAATTATTTTTGATTTCATTCATGATAATAATCAATTTAGTGATTATCTGATACAATACTTTAAGATTGGATTCAAAGATATAGTTTAGTATTTTTGATGTTAAGAGAAAAAGGAAGTTAGATGAAGAGATTATTGGTTAGTTGTGTCATGGTGATGACTTTTGGATTTGCAGAAGAGTATACACAGGCAGATAGAATTTTTGATATGCAAAAAATGGCACAGGCGATGCAGGATATTCAATCTGGCTTTTTCTATAATAACTTGGATATTGTTAAAGCAGGTGCAAAAGATTTAAAAGAAACTATTCACAAAATAAGACCCATTAAGAAAGAGACAGAAAATAAAGATGTTTATGAGAGATGGATGACTAACAATACAGCTATGACAAAACGTATACAAAGAAAAATTGAACAAAATACAGATGATATCGTTGCACGTTTTTCTGATGGTGATGCAACCCAGGCATTACAATATTATAGTAAAATATCGTCAGAATGTATGAAGTGTCATGTACGCTTAAGAAAGTGGTAGTAATGAAACTAAAAAAAATTATAATTGTAGCATTTTTACTCAATGTCTTTTCACAAGCAGGTGATATCACTTTAACAGGTACTGTTGTTTCTGATGGACAGAAAATGATAGGTAGCCGTTTTATGGGATATATCAATAAAGTATATGTAAAAATAGGTGACAGAGTAAAAAGAGAAGATGATCTTTATGAAATGGAGTCTGCCGAATTTGATATCATGAAATCTCAAGCTGATCTTATGCTTGAACAGTCAAAGGTCATTGTTGAGTTTTGGCGTGAAAAATTAAGAAATGTCAATACAAAAAAACTAAGATTGAAAAATACTTATCGTGATGATAATAAGATCTTTCTTACAGATATGTATGATCTGGATGCTCAAGCAGCAAATATTGAGTCAATGTTGGAAGCAATGCAAATCATGGTTAAAGAAGCTACTATACAAGCAAAGCAAATGGCAAGTACATATAGCTACATAAAAATGAAAGCACCTTCAGATGGTGTAGTTGTACAAAAGAACATTAAGGTAGGTGATATGATCATGCCTGGTATGCTGACAATAATGATCGTAGATACAGAAAATTTAGAGATTGATGTTTCTATTTCAGAAAGTATCATATCTAGAGTGAAAACAGGTATGAAAGTGCCAGTAGAGATACCATCTCTTGACTACAAAACTATGGGGATAATACATGCTATCGTACCTGATGCCAACCCTATGACACATAAAATAAAAATGCGCATACGATTTGATAGAGGAACTAAAAACATTTTCCCTGGTATGTATGCAAAAGTAATACTTCAGAATACCAACTAACCCTTTCTTGATTAACATAAACGATGTGCCCCTTTTCACATCGTTTTTCTCATTATTTTTCATAAATTTAACTTATCGTGTCGTTTATTACTATTTATTAATAGTGAAGTTGTTACAATAACTTATAAAATTTTATTTTTAGGAGAATATACAATGAAAAAAGCTTTAGTAATATCAGTTTTAGTAAGTGGACTACTTTTTGGTGGGGAACACATCCAGCCAGACAGAATGAAAAACATGGCGGATATGGAGACAGCGATGGCTAATATACAAAAGGGGTTTCTTTATAATAATGTAAATGTAGTGAAAAATGGTATTTTACAGCTGAAGGAAACTGTAAAGTTCACAGAATCATTTATGAAAGAGGGTGTAGGTGAAAATAAAATAAATAATAAACTGTATGCTCATCAGGAAGCTGTGACTATTAGTAAGTATGCAGATGAGATTTTAGTTACATTTGAAAAAGGAGACAGATACAGTGCAGCAAATAACTATCTGCTTATCTTAAGTAAATGTCTTTCTTGTCACCAGACAATGAGATCTTGGTAACCCTATACTAGGAAGAGGTTTCTCTTCCTAACGCTTCTTCCTACATCACTCCACTTCCCAAATAATTACATATTTTTTCTTTATCTATTTAATTCATCACCATCATATAATTAATTTATTATAATTTATTATCGTAATTTAAAATAAAGGCTAATGATGAAAAAGATATTGGGAAGTATACTGTTTATTGCAGTATCGGTAAGTGGACTTTTTGCAGTAGAATTGACTAGTTCGGTAAGTACAGTTAAGCAGAGTACGGTCGTATATACAATAAAAGGTAATGTACAAGACACATATTATACGATGATGGATAAGCCGATTAAAGCACTTGGCTATCGTCTTCCTGATCCACGTAAACATGTAAATCTTGTATATAAAGAACAATATGGTTCAACAACACTTGATGTATTGAGTTTTATGACTATTGTTAACGATAAAAAAGTGAAACCTCTTTTGGAAATAGATCCAAAACTTGCAGGGTTTAACCCGTTTAATGTTGTAATCTATAAGCACCAAGGTAAAGATGAAACGGTTATCTCTCATCTGACGGCAGAAGTAATCATAGAGATGTTGGGAATTACAGACCAAACAGTGATCAGTGAGTATACAAAGCAGATGGATGAACTTGATGGTCTTATAGCAAAAACATTTCCATCTGCAGTTGTAAGCCATGGTACATACGAAGGTGAGATAAAAGACTCTATGCTCCACTATGAGATCACATTTGATAGACCGGAAGATCTTGATGATTACTTAGATGAAATACAGGAAAAAGTGGATGATACATTTACAGAAAAGGGCTATATCATGGCTGGTTTCTTTGACTACAAACAAGGAAAACCCGATCTTCTTCCTTCTTATGATGCATTTTGGACTTTCTCTCTTTGTCACTTTCCTTATTCTTATACAGTATTTGACAATGAAGGTGCTATGCCTGAAGCAGCTGTCTTTGCACCATGTACGATGTATATGTATATCAAAAAAGACACAAATACACTTGTTATAGGTATGCCAAAATTGGCAAATTGGAATAGATTTTTTACTATGAATAACTCAAAAAGAATGGATTTTCTTAATAAATTAGATAAGGACATTCCGGCTACATTCTTAGAGATAGGTGCAAAAGAAGTTAAGTAAAATATATAAGGAGTAAATATGGCAAGTGTATTATTACCCATAGCAAAAGGTTTTGAAGAGTTAGAAGCGGTTGGACTTATAGATGTAATGCGTCGTGGAGGTATAGAAGTACGTGTAGCCTATTTGGAAGATGAACTTCAGGGAAATTTAGTCTTAGGTGCGAATGGTATCACCATACAGGCTGATACTTCCATTAAGAATGTTATCAGTGATGATTTTGACATGATGGTGCTTCCCGGTGGTTGGGATGGTACGTATGCTTTGGCAGAAAACGCAAGGATCATAGAACTTCTGCAAGAGTTTAAAGCTACAAAGGCAGTCGGTGCAATGTGTGCTGCACCTTTTGTACTAAAAAAAGCAGGTGTTTTAGGTGATAATTACACATGTTATCCTGGAGCAAAAGATGAGATAGGTCATCCTGGTTATAGAGAAGATAGCAAAGTTGTTACCGATGGTAATGTGATGACTTCCCAAGGTCCAGGAACTGCTGTTTGTTTCGGGCTTGCCATAGTAGAACGTCTTGTCGGAAAAGAGAGTATGCAAGCTGTGAAAGATGGTATGCTTTTGGGCTATTGTTAAAAATGCTAGCCATTTGAGCACTCTACTGAAGAGAGCTCAGTGCTAACGTAGCTAATAGGAGCTTTGCTTCTATGCGTAATGAATGAGAAAGTATGCAGGCCGTAAAAGACGGCATGCCTTTGGATTACTGTTAAAACCGGCTAGCGGATAAAGCACTCTGCGAACATATAACTCACTTGCATTGCAAGCAAGTTACTACATACAAAGTTAACATATATAAAAATTATTGGTTTATATGCGTCAAAGTTCTGTTCTGCTACATTATCAGATAGGAGTGTGCTATGAAACCATTTATAATTTTTGTAATCCTAAGTTTTACCACTGTACTGCTTTACAGCAGTGAGAATAACAGAACAAAAGATGAGAATCAAACCAAAGAGGCTATTAATAAAGCTATGGAAAAAGAGAAGGAATATGCCAGGGAACAGCGCTTTTACAATGCAGATGAGTATGATTTCAAAGGTGCCCAAGTAGATCCCAAAACTCTTGAAAAGATACCCGTTCTTGAACCTGATTACGATTTTGATATGAGTACGGGCGTCTATGACTAACACTTTTATGGGATAAAAACACTCATATTATTTCGTCATAAATTCAGACACATTTTCAATCTATTTTTACCTAACCTCTGCTATATTAGACATCCAATATAAGCAAAGGTCATCCATGTCAGAAGAACCAAAAGTTAAACCACAATTTACCCACTTACATCTACACACTGAGTACTCACTTCTTGATGGTGCGAATAAGATCAAAGCACTTGCAAAGAAGATCAAAGAGCAGGGTATGACCTCAGTAGCTATGACTGACCATGGAAATATGTTTGGAACTATAGACTTTTATAACACTATGCGTAAAGAGGGTATCAAACCTATCATCGGGATGGAAGCGTATGTGCACAATCAAGATGAATTGGGAGACAAGTCTGTACGTCAGCGTTTTCACCTTTGTTTATATGCTAAAAATGATGTAGGTTACAAAAACCTAATGTATCTTAGTTCACGTGCATATATTGATGGGTTTTACTATTACCCACGTATTAACTGGGAGCTTCTCAAAGAGAACAGTGAAGGTATCGTTTGTTCTTCTGCATGTTTACAAGGAGAAGTTAACTGGCATTTGAACCTTTCGGATAGAAATCTTAAATTTGGTGCCAAAGGGTATGATGAGGCAAAGAGGGTTGCACTTAAATACAAAGAAGTTTTCGGTGAGGACTTTTATCTTGAACTCATGCGTCACGGTATCGGTGATCAGCACCGTATAGACAAACAGATCATACAAATCTCACAAGAGACAGGCATTAAGATCATTGCAACCAATGACACGCACTACACAGTACAAAAAGATGCGGATGCACATGAGGCGTTTATGTGTATCGCGATGAACAAACTTTATGATGATCCGAATCGTTTACGTCACTCGGTACATGAATTTTATGTGAAATCACCAGAACAGATGGCAGAACTTTTCGCAGATATTCCTGAGGCACTTGAAAATACCCAGGAGATAGCAGACAAATGTAATCTGGAGATCAAACTGGGTGACCCGACACCGCCTAACTTTAAATTTGCCAGAGAGAGAGCAGAAGAATCAAATATAGAAATGCCCCATCCGGATATAGAGTATTCTCTTGAGAATGACATCGTTCTTTTTGTGGAAGAATCAAAGCGAGGACTTGAAGAACGCCTTAAGATCGTTCCTGCAGAAAAACATGATGAATATAGAGACAGACTAAAAGTCGAGATGGATATTATCAACGATATGAAGTTCCCGGGATATATGCTTATCGTTTGGGATTTTGTTGATGCAGCGAAGCGGATGGGTATACCGGTAGGGCCTGGACGTGGTTCTGCAGCGGGATCACTTGTCGCTTACTCACTAGGTATTACAGATATAGATCCTATGCCTTACGGATTACTCTTTGAGCGTTTTTTGAATCCTGAACGTATCTCTATGCCGGATATCGATATGGACTTCTGTCAGGCACGTCGTCAAGAGATACTTGATTATGTAGTGGAGAAGTATGGGCGTGTGAATGTGGCACAGATCATTACTTTTGGTAAATTACTTGCTAAAGGGGTCATTCGGGATGTAGCACGCGTACTTGATATGCCTTACTCTAAGGCAGATGCTATGGCCAAGCTTATCCCCGATGAACTAGGGATAGACTTGAAAGGCTCTTACGAAAAAGAACCTAAGATCAAAGAACTTTTAGAGCGTGACCCACAGGCTAAACGTACATGGGATTATGCTTTGGCACTGGAAGGATTAAACCGAAATGCAGGGACACATGCTGCGGGTGTCGTTATTTCAAATGAACCGTTATGGCAAAAGACACCACTGTTCAAACCTACTGGGCTAGATACACTTGCTACGCAGTATTCCGGTAAGTATGTAGAAGATGTAGACCTTATCAAGTTTGACTTCCTTGGACTTAAAACACTCACGGTCATCGAAGAAGCTCTGCAACTAGTAGAAAAAAGATATGGCAAACGTATTAATTTCGTGGAAGAGAATATTGAAGACAAAGAAGTTTATGACTACATTGGTACAGGTGAAACACTCGGACTGTTCCAGATAGAATCAGCAGGTATGCAGGACTTGGCGAAAAAACTGAAACCAAATGGTTTTGAAGATGTTATTGCGATGCTTGCACTTTACCGTCCGGGACCTATGGAGTCAGGTATGCTAGATGATTTTGTTGAGCGTAAACACGGACGAGCAGAAATTACGTATGCCTTTCCTGAACTTGAACCTATACTTAAGCCTACGTATGGAGTCATAGTTTACCAGGAACAGGTTATGCAGATCGTGCAGACCATTGGTGGATTTAGTCTGGGTGGTGCGGACCTTGTACGAAGGGCGATGGGTAAGAAGATCAAAGAAGAGATGGATAAGCTTAAAGATGAGTTTTCTGATGGTGCAGCCAAAAAAGGTTTTGACAGAGAAACAGCAGCAAACCTTTTCGATCTTATCGTAAAGTTTGCAGGGTATGGTTTTAACAAGTCTCACTCTGCTGCGTATGCCATGATCACTTTCTACACTTCCTATTTAAAACACTACTATCCGACTGAATTCATGGCAGCTATTTTGACGTTGGAGAAAAATAATACGGATAAAGTAGTCAAATATGTCGATGAAGTAAAACGTATGGGGATGAAACTTCTCCCACCAGATATTAACCGTTCCGGAATTATGTTTGAAGCACGCAACATTGATGGTGAAGAGGTTGTTATGTTCGGTATGGGTGCCGTAAAAGGTGCTGGAGAGATCGCTATTAATACTATGATATCAGCCAGAGGGGAAGAAGAGTTTAAAGATTTTTCTGACTTTGTCTCACGTATTGATTCGAGTAAAGTAAACAAAAGGGTTATAGAATCTCTCATAAAAGCAGGGACTTTTGACAGTTTTGGATACAGCAGAAAAGCCATGCTTTCTCAGCTGGAAGATATTATAGATATGGCTAAAAAAGCGGGGGATGCAAAAAAACAAGCAGTAAATTCTCTCTGGGGTGATGATACTGAGATGACTTCTGTAACGTTGGAACTCAAAGATATGCCAGAGTTTGAACCTATGGAAATACTAGAAATGGAAAAAGAGTCTCTAGGTTTTTATGTTTCAGGTCATCCACTGGACAAGTACCGTGAAACGCTAGATGAGATCAACTATACACTCAGTTCAGAGATAGACGATCTTGCTGATGGTTCACAGGCGATGTTCATCGGTAAAATTGAAGGCATTACTGAGAAGATAAGTAAAAAAGGTAACAAGTTCGGTATCGCGAGCATTATGGACTTACACGGAAACATCGAATTGATGCTTTTTGAAAACCGTCTTAAGGAACTGGAAGAAGATTTTGACCTTAGCAAACCCATTGCCTTTAAAGTGAAGATTACTAAAGATGGTGACTTTACACGTATGAATATCTTGAAGATCTCAAGTATGAAAGATGCGAAAAAAACGAAAGTAAAAGTGGAAAAAGAGGTCAAGCACGTAGAAGAACCGGTTCAGCCACCACTTATTCTCTCTCTAAATCTCATGCCTGATGCAAAGATAGTCGAAGAGCTTATGTGTCTTGTAGACAAATACCCAGGGAAACGACCATTGGAACTTCACATTAAGTCTAAACTTGCAGATGTGATCATAGAGTCAAAGATGAAGGTGAGTGAACTGATTATGGAAGAGGTGAAGGAATTGGGTATCTATCCTGAAGAAGCTTTACAGGTTGTAAGTTAAGACGATATAATACATTTAATCTTGTTTTTATTTATATGTATTATAATAAGTACTTATTGATATTAAAGGGGAAACAATGAAATTTATAAAAGGTTTGTTTACATTTGTAGGCGCAATAGTAGTCATTGGTTTTATTTTTGCATTTGTGAAATTTGATCTGGGTACAAGAATAGGACAGGTGGCCAAGCTTGATTCTCAGGCATTGCCAGAGTACATGAAAATGTTTGACAAAGTACTGACTACAGGTGATCCGGCTAAAGGTATGATCCGTAAAGTAAAAATGGTTATACCTGAAGGTATGACAAAAGCAGAAGCATTTAAAAATGCTTTAGAGATCATGGATGAAACAGCAGATGAATATGGTATGGCTATGGTAGATAGTAAAACTATGCCTAGAGGCGGTAAATTATTTAAAGATGGTGGACTGCTTACGCATATTCGTTCATACTGTTCTCCATATATTGCAGATGTGTTTTTAAAGCATTCAGGAGAGTTTATTGGGTTTATGCCATGTAGAATAGGTGTTGTTGAAGATCCAAATGGTGATATTTACATCTATACGATGAGTCTTGAACTTATGATCAATGGCGGATATGTTTTACCTCCTGAACTCTTAGCACTTGCCAATGAGGTAAGAGCTGGAATGTATGCTATGATGGAAGCTGCTGCTGCCGGAGAATAATTTCTCCTTCTCAATAAATACTTACACTTTTGTGTGTAAGTATTTTTTATTTATCTCTTCCTCTAACTATTTTCTATTGACATTCTCTATTCTACATTTCGATATAATCATCAGCTAAAATAAACTCAATTAGGAATCTCATGTCTACTCACGAAGATGAAAAAGCATTTAGAATTTTAGAACAAGCAGTTCATAAGGCACAGACTTCATTGGAACTAACAAAAAACTTTCAACCATTTTTGATGTTACTTAATGATGTGGGAGAGATTGAACTTTTTGAAAATGAAGTGAAAGACTCTACTGAAAGTTATGCTTTATTAGAAGATACTCTGAAGGCACGTGTTAAAGAGGAAGATGTAGATGTGATGGTATTGGCAGTTGATACACTTATGCCTGAAAAGTTTGTGAAAGATACTCCAAGCAGTATACGCTTACATTTAGAAGAAAAAAGTCAAATTGATAAAAAGATCTCTGCCAGATTTCTTTACGTTCCTTATGAGCTGTGTAGAATTGGAGATGGCGAGTTGTTTGTGAAACTTCATGCTCCCATACCAGTAGGTTTCCCCGCAGAATATATAGTTAATTAAATAGCTCAATAACTCCGTAAAAGTCTTCTTTTCACTCAAATATAGGGAAAAGCTGTGTAGTAAGGGAACAAATAAATAATATAAGTTTTGGAAAACACTCTATTTTATGAGCATAATACAAGAAAGTGCTACAATCTTACCATTACTAATCTAAATTTAAGGAACAAACATGTCACAATTACCAAAAATCATATGGTCAAAAATTGATGAAGCCCCAGCACTTGCTACGTATTCATTGTTACCAATCGTAAATGCGTTTACTCAAGCAGCGGGTGTTGAAGTTATTACTTCTGATATCTCACTTGCAGGAAGAGTGCTTGCAGCAATGGGAAAAGCTGAAGATGAATTGTCTAAACTAGGAGAAGTTGTTTTACAACCAGATGGAAATATTATTAAACTTCCAAATATCTCTGCGTCAGTAGGACAGTTAAAAGATTGTATTGCTGAACTTCAAGGTCAAGGATATGATATTCCTAACTACCCTGAAAACCCAACTACAGATGAGGAGAAAGCTATTCAGGCAAAATATAGCACATGTCTAGGTTCAGCTGTTAACCCAGTACTTAGAGAAGGAAACTCAGACAGAAGAGCAGCTAAAGCTGTTAAGAAATTTGCACAAAACAATCCTCACAAACTTAGAGCATTC
>NZ_JBFFOH010000022.1:0-26990 GCF_041562805.1 Sulfurovum sp.
AAAAAGAATACAAACATAACAGCTGCATACATAATACCAATTCTTTTATGGTCAATAGTAAGCATCCACTGCATGAATGTACTTTTAGGGTGCCCAATGGCACAGTGTGTTTCGTCGAAATAAGTTTTACTCATCTAAGTTTCTCCTTTGGTTTTGATGTTCTTCTTGATCTCTTCTTCCCGCTCTAACAAGCCAGATAAAAAAGATGATCGTAACAAATAAAATCACTGTTGCAACTACTTTTTCCCAAGCAAAAATATATGTTTTTCCTTTTGGGTCGTAAGTAAAGCAGTACAGTAATGTTTTAGCTATGGTTGGTCCGACCTTCCCTTGTGCTGACTCCAAGACTGCCATTTTCACATCGAAAGGAAGTTGTTCGATACCAGTGAGGTAACGCGTGATCTTTCCTTCTGGTGAAATGACAATTAATGTTGCAGCATGGATCCAGTCAACTACACCTGCTTTTGAAACAACTTTTTTATAAGTGAACCCTACTTTATCAGCTATGATAGCTGAAGAGTTATTTTCACTTAATAAAAAATGCCATGCATCTTGCACATATGCTCTGTCCATCGATTCCAAATACGTTTTTCTTTTCGCTTTTGCTAAAGGTGGTGTTTCATCCTGGGCAAAGCTGATAGTCAATGCTTTGTAGTCAGTGTTTTCAGACAGATCAAGTCTAGACAGCATTTTTGCCATATCTGCAAGTTGTGGGCCACAAATTCCCCCACATCGGTAGTAGTTCAAAGAAAGAATAGTGGGCTTTCCATCCATATACTCTTTAAGTGTTCTACTTTTACCATCTTCGTCTATAAATGTCAAATCAAGGGGTACATATTCACCCAATTTCTCATTTACGCCAAGTGATTCGGCTTGTAGTACATTTAACAACAGTAATACAAGCATCACAATTTTCTTCATATACCCTCCCCGTGGTTATGTCTATATTTTAAAAATACGCACTAATTCTAGTCCACAATCACTTAAATAGCAATGAAACTGTATAGTTTATATTGTATTTAACACATAATTAACACTTTTGTGTTACATAAAGAAATCTTTTAATTTTGATATAAGATTTTATAATTTTTTTGTATTCTGAAAAGTAAATATAGGAAAGCGTTATTTCTTTGAGGAAGGGAAAATTTAGGCTTTCCCTTTTTTAGTTTGAAGAGGATGAATAGTTGCACAATTGCTAGAAAAGTTTACGCTTTCCCTTTTGCACTTTGAATGGAATGGATGTATTGGTAATCTACTGCTATGTTCTGCTCTTTAGGTAGATTGTTTGAGAGTCTTTGTACCATACCTTCAAAATCTTCAAACAGATAATTTGCCATGGATCCAGGAATAGGGTTGATCTCATTAAGAAGCACTTCACCCTCCACGACAAAAAAATCACAACGTATGATACTTCCTTTAAACAGAGGATCATATATCTTTTTGAAGCTCTCTTGTATTTTCACTTTTAGATCATCAGAGATATCTGCTGCTAAGACTTGGGAATCTCTGGAAAAGTCCATATATTTTTTTTCAAAATCCAAGAACTCTTCTTTATGTGGCTCTTCTACAATAGAGAGTTCCCACTCACTCGTATATGAACCTGCCTGATTAAATTCTTTCACACCTTGTATAAAAGGCTCTACTATCACGTCAGTATCAAATTCAAATGCGACATCAAGTGCATAATCAAGCTCTGAAGCTTCTTTTACAATACTTACACCAATGCTAGACCCTAAACGTACAGGTTTAATGATAACAGGATAATCCATAGAAACTTTTCTCTCATCATTTTTTGAGAGATATTCATACGCTACTGTTTTGACACCTAAACTCTCTGCTAAGAACTTAGTATAGAGTTTGTTATAAGAGAGTGCCGAAGCTTCCATACGCGGTGAAATGAAAGGCACTTGATAGAACTCCATCATAGAAGCTATCTTTCCATCTTCTCCATCTCTTCCATGGATGAGATTCAATGCTACATCGAAATCTACAGCTTTACTTCCGAACATACCATCTATCTGAAAGCCGCCATTTTTAAGTGTCAACTCTTTAGATTTTTTATACTCGCCTGATGAAAATAACTTAGAATTTATCTTATCGGTATCTATCAGATAAAATTTTCTATCACTGCTTACAAAAATATACGTCAATGTAGACTTTTTTAACACTTTTTTCATTGTGATCGCAGAAACAATGCTTATCTCATGTTCATAACTGGATCCACCAAACAATATAGCTATTTTCATCTATTTTCCTTAGAGCATTTTGGCAAATTCGCCAAAGATATATGCACTTTCATGTGGTCCAGGGCTTGCTTCTGGGTGATGCTGCACTGACATAGTTGGAGAATCATTATATTTGAGTCCTTCTATTGTATTGTCAAAAAGGTTTACATGTGTCACAGTCGCCACTTCAGTAATGTTGTCTGGAACATTATAGTTGTGGTTTTGTGCCGTGATCTCTACTGTACCTGTTATTTCGTTTTTCACAGGATGGTTTCCACCATGGTGTCCAAATTTCAGTTTATACGTATCGTAACCATGTGAAATAGAAAGCAACTGGTGTCCAAGACAGATACCAAAAAGTGGTACTTTGTGAGCAATGAGCTTTTTGATCTTCTCTTGTTCCTCTTTTAAGATAAGCGGATCACCTGGTCCGTTTGAAAGGAATACGCCATCGATCTCTTTTGTATCGATCTTAGCGATGATCTCTTCAGCAGACATAGAGTTAGGTACAACCGTTACTTCCATTCCTGCATGTGTAAGTTCATTTAAGATATTTCTTTTGATACCAAAATCAAGTGCAATGATCTTCTTTGTTGTTTCTGGTGCATTATATTGGAAGGTATCTGTATTATAACGTGCTTCAGTATGCACATAACTCTCTTTGGTACTTACCTGTTCAATGTAATTTACCTCTTCAATACGAGGTGAAGAATCTAATACTTTTTTGAGTTCATCTTGATCATGGATCTCCGTCGAAGCTACCATCATCATTGCACCTTCATCTCTAAGCATTTTTGTTATAAAACGTGTGTCTATCTCAGTAATACCAAGGATATTTTCTCTTTTCAACAATGCTGCTAAAGTCTCTTCACATCTAAAGTTAGAAGGACGATCCTGATAACTACGTACAATGATACCTTTACAGTGTGCACCTTTACTCTCCATATCTTGAGCATTACATCCTACATTACCTATCTCAGGCATCGTAAATGTCACAAATTGTCCTGCATAAGAAGGGTCTGTAACGATCTCCTGGTATCCTGTAAGAGATGTATTAAATACGATCTCTCCTACAGAAGTGCCCTCTGTGCCAAAACTTTTAGCTTCAAGCATCAGTCCATTTTCAAAATATAAAGAGACTTTTTTCATTACAGCATACCTCTTTTGGAAAGTTCTTCTTGATAAAATCTTTCATAAAGCAGTTCATAATCCTGAGAACCGGGGACCACTTCCTTTTCCATGCCTTTTATTTTTGCATAAACAATATCATCTATCTCATCAAAGGCATCGGCGAAGGCTTTAAAAGATTTAAAGATCACATTCTTTACCTGGTTTTCATTTACCGTGTATTCTGCAAGATAATTTTCATACAATTCATCCAAGATAAGGTGTGCCAGATCATTATATCTGTCATCATAATTCATGATCACACCATGTTCAGGAGCCATTTTCTTTTTTATCATAAAAAAGAGTTGTCTCTCATCAGCATGTTGAAACTCTATCTCATCATAGTTTTCATCAAGAATTTTTTTGACTTTTTCATCAAGAGCATGCTCTTTTTCAAGGTTTTCATCAATGATCTTTTTTGCTGCTGCTACAACCGCTTCTCTACCTTTTGGCATAGTGATAAAAGGTGCATTCGCTAAATCAATCCCGATTTTTGTTGCTACATATCCTGTTTGTTGTGGTTTTAATCTCATTGCTACCCCTTATTATCGAATTATTGTATCTTCACGCTCTGGACTTGTGGAAATGATCCCCATCTTTGTCCCTATCATCTCTTCAAGTGCTGAAATATATGATTTTGCTGTATCTGGTAAGGCATCAAATTCTCTTACACCTTCTGTTTTGTCCCACCCTGGAAAACTTTTGTAAATAGGTGTGGCATCTTCAAGATCATAAGGTACATAGTTGATCTCTTTACCATCTACTTCATATGCAACACACACTTTCACTTCATCAAAGCCATCCAGTACGTCTAATTTCATAAGTGCTACCTGGTCTACACCATTCACACGTACTGCGTGACGCATAGCTACAGCATCAAACCAACCACATCTTCTCGGACGTCCTGTTGTCGTACCAAATTCATGTCCATTTTTACGAAGTGTGTCACCCTCTACACCAAAATCTTCACTTGGGAAAGGTCCGTTACCGACTCTTGTACAGTATGCTTTGGCAATACCTGTTACTTTACCAATATCTTTGGGATTGATGCCCAGACCCGAACACGCTCCGGCACTGACTGTTGTTGAAGAAGTCACATATGGGTATGTACCATGGTCAATGTCAAGCATCGTTCCCTGTGCACCCTCCAAAAGTATCTTCTTCTCATCATCCATGATCTTCCACATCATTTGAGTCGTATCAGTAATGTGTTTTCCAAGTACAGCTTTGTAGCCTTCCAACTCTTCGAGAAGTTCTGTCTTTGTCGGTGCCACTACACCCATAGCATCAAATACGGGTTTATTCATTTCAAAATATGCTACGATCTTTGCAGTCAGTTTTTCAGGATTAAGTAACTCACCCAGTCTATGTCCTACTCTGGCAATTTTATCACCATAAGCAGGCCCGATTCCCTTACCTGTTGTACCGATGGCTTTATCGCCCTTCATACGTTCTCTGGCTTGGTCGATGAGTGCATGGTAAGGCAAAAGTACATGGGCTTTGTCTGAAAGGAAAAGTCTTCCTTCCAGATCATCAAACTGTACCATCTCCTTGATGAAGTCTTTTGGTGAAAGCACCACACCGTTTCCTACGATATTTTTTGCATTAGGGTTAAGTACACCAGAAGGAATAAGGTGAAGTGCATATTTTTTACCGTCAATTACGATAGTATGCCCTGCATTATGTCCACCTGCAAAACGACATACATAATCATGCGTTTGTGCCATATGGTCAACGATCTTACCTTTTCCTTCATCTCCCCATTGGAGACCTACGATCAAATCTGCTTTACTCATCTACACTATCCTCTATTCATTTTTTTACTGATACACTCATCTGTATAGAGTGCAAATCCAGCTGCTTCTACACCATCTATCGTGTAGATCCCACCCATTGCCAAAAGACTGTTATTTTCAAACATTCTAAATGTCAAAGAGTCATAATACCTCATCTTTGCATAGTAAAGCGGAGAGATAACCATATTGCTATACGCTACTTTTTGTGTCGCCTCTTTGATCTTTTCAAGTTCTGCTTTAATGTCATCAGGGAATGCACTCAGATCGTTCAGATCATTCACGCTGTTGATCCTTACCAGTTGTTCTATCCAAGGTAGGTCAGCTGCCATGATCTGCTCAATATTCATTGACTTCAGTACATCTAAAGAGAGCCCATATTTTTCATTTAAAAGATGCGGGATGCGGATATTAGCTATCTGCATCACTGGTTCTGCCCCTATCTGTGCTAAAAGAGTCGTAGTTGTTTTGGCTATCTTTTCAAAAGTACCGTCGATCACTTCTGCACCGATCTGATACTGTTCTTTTGTAGGGAACGTTACCGTTGGCTGGATATAAAACCACTTTTTAGATTCTGTACTTCTACCCAGTCTTTTTGTTACGATACGTACAACATCTGCTGTAGAGTCTGCTCGTAATGTCACTTCATGGTTCTCTTCATCATTCAGTCTTACTAAGGGCTTTTGGTCATCAAAACATTCATGCTGATGGTATGAAAAAAGTGGTGTCACTATCTCTTCAAAGCCAAGACCATACAGTGTTTCGCTTGCTATACTTTCTATCTCTCTTTTTATCCTGGCACTTTGTCCAAAATAAAGTCTACTCCCACTAGGGATCTCATGTTCAAATATCATTTAGTTGCTCTTTTTAAAATAGGTTTCATTAAATACACGGCTGGCCGTACCATCAAACTCTCTTCTGCCGATATCAGCCAATGCCAACTCTATAGCATTCACTACCCATGCAGACTCATACACAGGGATAAGCCCCATCTGGTTGATACGAAAAAGTTTACCTTTAAGATGGTCTTGACCACCTGCCATATTTACACCGTACTTTGTTTTAAGTAGTTTACGTATAGGTTCCGCATCTTCATCAAATACTGTACTCATAGATGGTGCAGGTGCCTGTGGATACATGGTGAAACCGATCGCTTCCAATGCTGCTTGCGTTGCTGCTGCTCTTGCTGTCGTGTTTTTATATAAGGCATCTATTCCCTCTTCATCAATTGCATCAAAGATTGCATTAAGTCCAATGATGAGTGTTGTTGCTGCCGTCCACGCTGTAGTATTTTTTTGTTGATTTTTAATTTCTGTGGCAATGTTAAAATAATAATCTGCCCCTGAACCTATCTTCTCTACCGCATCAGAGGATAAGCCAATCATGGCAAGTCCTGGAGGAAGCATCAATGCTTTTTGACTACCTGTTACCAATGCATCGATGTTTGAAATATCTATACGCTCTACACCTACTGCTGTGATACCATCTGCCACGATCATAATATCAGGGTTTATCTCTTTGGCTCTTTTTGCAATGGCTTCAACAGGATGTCTAAGTCCACCGGCACTTTCACATACCTGTATAAAAATCGCATCGATATCTGTATTTTCATTCAAGGCATTTTCAACATCAGATACAGAACAAGGTGTATTCCACTCATATTTGAGCTCGACCTTATCTCTTTCCATTGCATCAGCAATTTTCCCGAAACGCTCACCAAACTTACCGGCATTTACAGTCAATGCTTTACGCTTACAAAGGTTCAACATACAAGCCTGCATAGCACCTGTACCTGATGAGGCGATCATTACACACTCATCCATTCCAAGAAGTTTTAAAAGTCTTTCGCGTGCTTCTTTAAAAATAGCTTCGAATTCTGGTGTTCTATGGTGTAAAGTAACTGTAGCCATCGCCTGTCTTACTGACTCTGGTACCGGCGTAGGTCCTGGTGTAAAAAGTAGCATATATATATCCTCGCAATCGCCATCATGACGACGGCGTAATTGGCGAGATTATATCTAAAAAGATGTTAGAAGTTGTTTTATTGCTTCAACAAGAGTATTTTAAAAGGTGATTTTCTTGTGTACTAAGTGCATTGACCCATTCATCTGTAAAAAGTTGTGCCATGTTCACCCTTTATATGTAATTATAAGAAAAATATATTCTATTTTATAATTTACACTCTATTGGCTTAAAGTATAGAAATTGCATTCACATATAGATTTTAGAAAAATATGTGCCCTTGCGGATAATTTTATCCTTACCCCAGAGTTATCGTTTGCTGGCCGATCACTTTATATCGTGCATAATAATGTTCTACAAATGCTTTGATCTCTTCTTTTACCGGCAAATATACACCTTCTTCTTTACTTGCATACGTATTCAGATAGACAGATGCATCTACCTTGGAAAGATACGTTTCTGCTAACTTTTTGTATGCATTTTGATAGGTTTTTTTCATCTCATCATATTTGCTGTAGTCAATGTTTATCTGGCCATCATAGGTAATGACGCCAGCACTAAAGAGAATATCAAGATGGATCAACCCTTCACAATAATACGGCAACACTTCACCGACTTCACGCCACGCCATCAAGCCTACAGCACGGGAGACAAGATCATCAACAATGTGATGTTTCAGTGCTTCACCTTCATTATGGAAAAATGCCATCAACCCGCCGGAAGTGGCTTTAAACTCTTCGATGTTCTTAAACTGCCCGGAGCCGTTCATCTTGTTTTCCGTGTCTGCATCTATCCAGAGGATATGACCGTACTCATGTCCCACAGTTGAGATATCATAGATCTCTTGCCATAGCTTAGGATCTGTATCTATAAGCTCTCTTTGTGCCTTCACAAAACCTTCACCCATGGTTTCAACTGAGAGTTTCATAATTGGTTTAGATTTTTTAGATTCCATAACAAAGTCTGCATATGCAAAGATCTTCTTCCCTAGTTCTGCTGAAACCTGTTCATCATTAGGTACCACTTGTGCGGAGAAAAGCCCATTGAATTCTGCTCCATAATAAAGAACAGGTTGACCTATATAGAGTTGTGTTTCATCGACCTGTAAGAGGTTCTTACTCATAGTATGCAAAGCTTCTTCACCAAAATCTTTTGCCATTTCATAGGCAAAAAGTTTAATGTTGTTACGCGTACTTGAACCTTCTTGTAATTTAGGATTGACAATACGCAGATCCCACTCTAATGCTACGGCTTTTCTATAGTGATCTTCATAATATTCTAACGGATGGCCTACCTGTAATGGTGTTGTCACAGCCATCCAACGTCTGTCTACTTCTGCCCATTTACCTATGAGTTCATCAGTTTTTGTATGTGCAAAAGCTACTTTTAGCGCTGTAAAATAGGCTATCCATTCTACTTTTTGATCAAAGACATCATCTTCATGTTGATTCAAGAGTGAAATAAGCTGCTCAAGTGCAGTAGTGACTTGTGTCACTTCTTCAGGAAAGGCATCTGCATAGGCAATGCTTTTATACCCCGTATCCTCTTTTTTAAGTACAGAGTAAGATCTATCTCCTACAGCTCCGCTTTCATCTCTGTCAAGCAAAGACTCACTCTGAAGCATCTCAAAGACTTTGGCATCATCCCCATTAAAAAGTTCTGAGAGTTCAAGGTTCACAGAGTGAATAATGTGATGTGTCCAGTGGCTCTGCCATACACTTAACATCACACCTACATGATGTACGCCTAACATCAATGAACGGTAAAAAGGTGTAAGTAGTTGATTTTCCTCTACCCATGCAATGAAATTTTCATGACGAGTTATATGCATAGTGCTTACAAAACCGTATGCTAACTCTTTTTTTGTCGCTATCTCTTCTTTAGAACAGCCATTTTTTTCTAATACCTGTTCCAAGGCATCTTCACGCAAATTCACAATACGTGTAAGTGCTGCCATCGTAGAGTCATTATCTCTAGGAATATCTATGAGGCTTAGAAATGCTTCTACTACTTCATTAGCTCTATCGTGCCCTTTATCTTCATCTAACAATTCATAATATTTATTAAGCTCTGCCTGTCTAAATTGCAATTCGTTATAAATAACTTGCAAGTCTTCCATAAATTGCTGTTTCATTATTTACCCTTTAACATTTGTATGATCGGTTGTGCCAACTTCAATGCCTGTGCTCTGTGTGATATCTCTTTTTTCACATCATCATCCAACTCACCCAGTGTTTTATCAAATCCTGCAGGGATGAACATCGGATCATATCCAAATCCTTTTTCTCCCCTGGCTTCATCTATGACATTCCCATGCATCCAGCCATGTACCACATACTCTCCATATTTGGAGACAATGGCGATCGCAGCAGTATAATATGCGGGCGTAGATCTTACACCCTTCTCTTTCACTGCTTCTATGAGTTTATACAGGTTGTCTTTATCTGTAACATCTTCTCCTGCATAACGTGCGGAGTAAATACCTGGTGCGCCGTCAAGTATTGGAAGAGAGATACCACTGTCATCAGATACCACCAAATACTCTTCGCCTAATTTCTCATAGATCGTACGTGCTTTGATGAGTGCGTTGGCTGCAAATGTATCTCCGTCTTCTACGATATCAAACTCACCTAAAAGTTCAGAAAAAGCCACCACTTCATCTTCACACATATGTTTAAACTCACGTAGCTTACCTTTGTTCCCTGTTGCTAAAACGATACGCATGCATATTCTCCTTTTCACGGTACTTCACTCTGTGAAAATTTCTTCCACTAACACTTCGTTCTTAACAAGAGATGACAGATCTTAATCTTTATCATCTACTCTTAAATATTTCGTTATATAATGAGAGAAATTTTATCTAATTAAAGGTATCACTATGATTAAACAGATCATGCCACTCTCTCTCATTGTCGGACTGAGATTTTTTGGACTCTTCATTGTCCTTCCCGTTCTTTCTATCTATGCACTCGAGATGCCTGGGGCTACTCCATTCTTAGCAGGTCTTGTTGTGGGTGGTTACGCCCTTACCCAAGCAGCATTCCAAGTACCTTTTGGAATGCTGTCTGACAAATTTGGCCGAAGACATATCCTTTTCTTTGGACTTGTCATCTTCATTATAGGTTCAGTCATTGCTGCAGTTAGTGACAATATCTATATGCTTCTCATCGGACGTTTTTTACAAGGTGCAGGAGCTATCGGTTCTGTGGTCTCTGCGATGATCGCTGACCTTGTAAAAGAGGAACAACGTGCGCAGGCTATGGCTATCATGGGTGGAACAATTGCTATGAGTTTTGCTGCTGCAATGATTATTGCTCCTATTGTTGGAGGGAACTGGGGGATAGACAAACTCTTCTGGCTCACCGCTATACTCTCTGTAATGGCGATTGGTATCTTATTTACTTCTGTACCTAAACCTCCACATATTGTACACTCTTACAGTGAAGAAGAATCAAAATTCTTTGAAGTATTTAAAGACAAAGCCTTAACACGTATGTACATTACATTTCTTTTCCACTCGTCTATTATGACAATGGCATTTTTCATCATCCCTGTTGTGATGACACAAGCACTTGATAAAGGTGGATTC
Organism: Sulfurovum sp.; assembly: GCF_041562805.1. Taxonomy (GTDB): domain Bacteria; phylum Campylobacterota; class Campylobacteria; order Campylobacterales; family Sulfurovaceae; genus Sulfurovum. The sequence goes on from NZ_JBFFOH010000022.1 coordinate 10,737, forward strand.
GGTTGGGAAAAAGCTGAACTTTGGAAAGTCTATTTCCCTGCGATGATATTTGGTTTCATTGCTATGGCTCCTGCAGCGATATTTGGTGAAAAGTACGGTAAAGGTAAAGAGATATTTATGATCTCTGTTGCTGTCATCTTCTTAGGTTTTCTAGCGATGGGTTTCGCAACGACGCCTTGGATATTTGTCGTTGGTGTCGTTTTATTCTTCATCGGTTTTAACATGTTTGAACCACTGCTTCAAAGTTTTGTAGCAAAATTTGCCAAAGTACACCAAAAAGGTGCTGCACTGGGTGTGGCCAATACTTTTGCCTACACCGGCATCTTTCTTGGCGGTATCTTGGCAGGTTGGCTTATGCAACACTACGACAGAGCTACACTGGCTTTAGTGGTTGCGGGTATCTCTGTAGTATGGTTCATATGGGTTGCTACGATGCCAAGTCCAAACAACAGAGGAAATGTTTATCTTCCGTTAGACATCTTCGACAGAGAACGTGTCAATGCGCTTACAGATCATGATGCCATCGTAGAGAGTTATGTAAATGAAACAGAGAATATCGCTGTCGTGAAATATGATAAAGACTTGATAGACGAAGATGAAATTCGAGGGATGTTGAGCTAAGGCTCTCCTCCCTCACCAAAGAGCTTCAAAAGGATTACAATAAGTAGCTATATGCACTCTCAAGATACAACTTTGCCGTTTTTGTATCTCCATTATCTTGGTAATTGGCTAAAATACTATAAAAGTGATGGGGAATGGCTATTAAACTTAATCAATTAACTCGTACTGCCTTTATCATTTCCTCTGTAAGCACATTTATCTGCTCAGAAACCATCACCCTTGCGCCCATAGACATTCACGAAACAAACCTCACTTCAAATACTTTTATACTGAGTGAATCAGAAGCTTTGGAGACTACCAGTATTACACTGCAGGAAAGACTCGAACAAGATATTTCCTTCAGTACCGTGGTAGGGGATAAAGGTGAAGGAGCTATATCTTTTCGTGGTCTTGATTTTAAAGCTACAGAGTATGTAGAAGATGACATCCCCCTGTATCGTAGCGTAAATGGTTTTATAGACACAAAGTTTACCATGACCAATGCAGCACTCCAGGTCAATGATGGTTCAGGTACTTCCTCTCTGGGTGTCCCTCCCATAGGTGGTGAAGTACAAATAAGCTCAAAAACGCCCACTAAAACATTTGAAAGTACCGTAAATACACTCATCTCAAGCAATGATGAGTACTATCATGCTTATGTTGGGAGTATGACAGATAATATCTATATACAAGCAGATGCCAACTACTATCATAGATCCGACTATACGCTTTCAAGTGATTATGATGTTACCCTGCTTCAAAATACAAGAGACCGTGTGAACAGTGATAAAGATCAGAAAAATATTTCTGTAAAAAGTGGTGTCTTCGTAGATGACCAGATCCATCTTGCAGTAAAAGTGAGTCTCACCAGGGCAGAATATGGTATACCGCCAAATGTATATACAAATATAACTGACCAAAATGCTACTGTGGTGTGGGATGCATACTCTCGTATAGACCGCAAAGATCTAAACAGTTACTATCTCTATGGTGACTATGTCACAGAAGATCTGAAGTTGAGCATGAGAGCCTATTATGATGATTATGAGGATATCTATAAAATCTATGATGACTACGAGTACCAATCAAACCAGCCAGTAGTCACTTATGATGATTCTCGTTTGGGTACCGTGATCAAAGCCATTAAAGCACAGAATGATCATACCAGTACTGTCATTTTTCAAGCAGAAGAGAATGAACATATTAGACGTGGGGGAAACCCTGACTGGGGTACTGCCAAGTATCAAGTCGATACTTTTAAAATGAGTTTTTTACATTTATGGAAACTCAATAGTGCATGGCAATTAGAGGGTGGCCTGTCTGTTGCACTCATGCAGACAAAAAAGTCTGCAGATGCCAGTGCAACAGAACCTCCTGATGATAAAAATACGTATGATGCTCAGGCCAAGATCACATATGCGCAGGATCAGAGTGTAATGTATGGTAGCATAGCAAAGAAAAGTCGTATGCCCACCATGTCTGAAATGTTCACCTTTTTTCCATGGGACAATGCCAATCCTGATCTGAAACCAGAAAAAAGTATGCAGTATACACTTGGATATCAATATGAACTTGCAACAAAAACCTTCTTGGATCTTTCACTCTATTATTACGATGTGGATGATCTTATCATCTATCGTAACAATGGCTATATTAATCTTAAGGATGCAGAACATTATGGTGCAGAGATTCGTGTAAACAGTACATATTTTGCAAAACATCATCTGCGTGCATCTTATGCCTATACCCATACAGAAGACAATGAAGGTGAATCCCTTGAGTTGATCCCTTTACATCAGTTCAAGCTAGAAGACACACTTCGCATAAGTGAAAAATGGAGTGCATATCTGAGTTATCAGTATATTGGTTCAAGATACAGTCCTAACTCCGCTACCTATAGTGATGAACAGATCAAACTGGATACATATCATCTCCTAGATACTCAGATCATCTATAAAGTCTCTGATTCAACGCAGTGTAGAGCGGGTATTAAAAATATACTTGATGAATCTTATGAATGGAGATATGGTTATCCGGCAGAAGGACGTTCCTATTATCTCGCTTTGGAGTGGAAGCTTTAATCGGTAGGGTAAAAGCGTTTTTCTATCATTGACCATAACGTTTACTGAATAGATGTCACATTGTCCACTTCCACCTTACAACTGTTTGAGTGCAGTATAAGGAGAATTTGTCAGATCTATCTCAAGTTAATATGACATAGATATTACATCTTTTATAATATACTACGGGCATGAAAGTATTAATAATAGAAGATGATGTCCAACTGAACATCGCCATTAGTGAATTTTGTAAGCTCAAATCATTTGAGAATGTGAGCATAAAGGATGGATTGCTCGCCCTGGACCAGATAGACAATGGGCATTTTGATCTCTATATTATTGATATTAATATTCCCCGTATTAATGGCTTAGATCTGCTTAAGCATATTCGAAAAACAGATCTTGATACCCCGATCATCATCATCACCGCATCTTTGGAGATACAAAACTTTTCCACAGCCTTTGAAAATGGCTGCAGTGAATACATTAAAAAACCATTCCATTTAAAAGAGTTGGATGTACGGATAAATAATTTATTGGCCCTCAATAAGCCTATAATAATCACTTTAAACGATGAACTTACTTATGATCTTAACAAAGAAGAATTTTATTATCAAAATAAGCCTATCAGATTAAGATATAAAGAAAAAAGATTTTGTGCTATATTGATGAAACATATAAACACTGTTGTGTCCAATGAGATGATCCATGATTATGTTTGGGAAGGCGAAATTAAAGAGACGTACCCTTTAAGACAGTTACTTGTTGAACTTAGAAAAAAACTCCCTTCTGATATAATACAAACAAAGATCAGAGAGGGGTATATGATTGAAACTCAAAAATAAACTTTACCTCACTCAACTTTCACTCATACTCACATTAACTATTTTTATATGGGTAATGTACGTTAATTTTAAAGAACATAGCCAAAATGACTTGGAAAAGGAACTCACAAAAAGCATTAATATCAATACCCTACTATTGACCTCTGCTTTAGAAGATACCTACACAACATTTGAGCAGAAAAGAAGTTTCATTGAGTACATACATCGTACAGCCTTAGATAAGTATAAACAAGATGAAAACATCCCTTTAGCACAGCTAAAAAGTCAAATTATTTCGTATTTTAATTTAAAAGATTTAAATATAGATCTTTATCTCATTGATAAAAATTATGTGATTATTGATGCAACCTTTAAAAAAGACATTGGGCTTGATTTCATGGATATACCTTCTGGAAAGGCAGATTTAGACAAAGCGTCAAAAGATGATGAAATACACATAGCTGGTAATGTTTCTATTGACTATATGGATTCGAGTATAAAAATTTATTCCTTAGCCAGAGCGCATAATGACAAATACCTTGAAATGGCTTTTATTGACCCTTTCATCTATGATAAATTACGCCAGACCATCTCAGATATTTCCGAAAGTACTAAAGTCAAAATAAATATTTTTCGTATTACAAAAACACTTTCTGACGAAGAGTACTACGAAGACATAATGAACACCAAAAACATTAGTAACAAAGAAGAGTGGAATGATTCACTAAAAAGATTCTCATTGAATACAGCTACTGACAATGAGATCATCAATGTTCACCGACAAAATAAAATTATCAAAACCAATGAAAATATAAAAGATGGTACAGCAACAATATATGTTCCGTTACATACAAAAGGAAATGACAATGCACTTGCTGATGATCATTTTGTTTTAAAACTAGAAATAGATATCAGTGAATATATGACACAATGGCAAGAGAATGAAAATATTTTTATTTTGGTAAGTCTTTCTCTACTTATATTAATGCTTCTCTTGTATTTTTTTATAAAATATAATTTTTACATTCCCATCACTAAAATTACAGGAAATCTTGAAAATGAAGTCAAGATAAATGACCCCGTTTTACTGAATAAAAATGATGAATTTGGCGTCTTAGCTAAGAAATATAATTTTCTTTATTCAAAACTTCAAGATCAGGTAAAAGACAATCGCCTCCTTCTCAATGAAAACAAACTGTTTATTACCGATATGGTACATCAGATAAGAACACCACTCACTGTCATCATGACCAATACTTCACTCATAGAGATGAAAACAAAAGAGAAGGTTTCTTCCTATATTGCACAGATAAACTCAGCAATTAATATGCTCTCAAACTCCTATGAAGATCTCTCCTATATCATCTCAAACGATACGATAGTATACAAACCGATAGAGATTAATTTAACAGATTTCCTCCATGAGAGAGTCAACTTTTTTGAAGTCATTGCAGATGCCAATGGTAAAACAATTCACACTGATATCGCTAATGATATAAACGTGTACATGAATGATATCGAATTAGAAAGGATCATCGACAATAATCTCTCTAACGCCATTACACACAGTAACGATAAGAGTCAAATTGAAGTTCTTTTGGAAAAGAATGATTCAGGAATTGTCTTAAAATTTATCTCTCATGGAGAGAAGATCTATGATTGCTCCAAGATATTTCACAAAGGCTATACGGAGACTTATGGAGCAAAGAGAAGCTTGGGATTGGGATTAAATATGGTAAAAATAATTTGTGAGAAAAACAATATCTCTTACAGTGCCTACTCAGAAGAAGGCATCAATACATTTACCTATGTTTTTAAAGTTTGATCTGAAAATGAATACATTAAAAGTAAAGGAGGACTCTTGTGTTAAATCTCAAGAATAAAATTCACCAAATATCATCCAAATTGGAACAGTCTCTTCCCATAGATAATGCTTTAGTAAATACACTCTATACTCTTTCAATAAAAAGTCTTCTAACCGCCATTGTATTCACCATACTGATAACCATATTCTTATATTCTGAACTCACAAATGATATTGTGATATGGGGTAGTGTTTTGGTTATATTTATATCATTTAGACTCTACAATGCTTATCTTTTTAAGACAACTCCTCAAATCTATTCAATTGGAACATGGTATAAGAAATTTGTAATTTTTGCATTTTTGACGGGAATGATGGTATCAGCACTTGGTGCAGTATACATACACTATTTAAACGATTATTATCAACTTTTTGTCTTAGCCTCTTTGGTAGGACTTACTGCAGGTGCGACCACTTCATTATCTTCAGATTTTCGTATTGCCATCGTTTATATCAGTATCATCATGATTCCCTTAATAGTATCGATGGCAATGCTGAAGACATCATTGGCCTTTATACTTCCAGTCATACTAACATTGTTTTTCTTGTCTCAAATACTTATGATATTTAACAGTTATACACAAGAGAAAGAAATACAAGACTTAAAATTGCAACAGAACGTACTACACAACTTATTTTCAGAAGCACCTCTTGGAATGTTCTCTTATGATAATAACTTAAAGCTCATGAATGCGAATAAGCATTTACAGAAGATGTTTGAGCGTAAAGACACCCACATAGCAGGGATGAACCTGAACTCTCTTAACGATACAAGATTTATAGATATGCTTAATCATGTTCTTACCCAAGGTCCCCAATCATACACAGGTCCCTATGTTGCTATAAACGGTAAACTATTTTGGGTTGAAGCAACAGGATTTCCTTTTAGAAATAGTAACAATACTATTCTTGGTGGGATAGGTATCATAGAAGACAAAACCAAAGAACATATGAACAAGAAAGAGCTTGAGTCTCTTCATCTAACACTTCAAAAGCAAGTAGAAAAGAATGAATTCCTCTTAGATGAGAATAAACAGTTTATCGCTGATATGGTCCATCAGATAAGAACACCACTCACAGTTATCATGACAAATTCTTCACTCATAGAGATGAAATCTGAATCACAGATCTCTTCTTATACTACACAGATAAACTCAGCAATTAATATGCTCTCAAACTCCTATGAAGATCTCTCCTATATCATCTCAAACGATACGATAGTATACAAACCGATAGAGATTAATTTAACAGATTTCCTCCATGAGAGAGTCGACTTTTTTGAAGTCATTGCAGATGCCAATGGTAAAACAATTCACACTGATATCGCTAATGATATAAACGTGTACATGAATGATATCGAATTAGAAAGGATCATCGACAATAATCTCTCTAACGCCATTAAACACAGTAATGATAAGAGTCAGATTGAGGTTGTTTTGGAGAAGAATGATTCAGGTATTGTCTTAAAGTTTATCTCTATGGGGAGAAACATCTCTGATGTTTCTCTGATATTTGATAAAAACTATACGGAGACACACAAGGCAAAAAGAAGTTTGGGATTGGGCTTGAGTATGGTAAAAAATATTTGTGAGAAAAACAGCATCGCCTATCGAGCACATTCTGAAAAAGATATCAATACATTTACATATGTTTTTAAAGGTTAATGATTATTAGAGCAATTTCAAGAAGTAGTTTTTGATCTATCCGAACGAAGCCCTAAGACTTCGACCGAAAAATATATGACAGGAGAAGAGCGATTAGAGTTTACACTCTCCAAGTTCTACTTCCCTATACTCTACATCCATCAACTTACATGCACGTTTCATGATACCTTCCTGGGTAAATCCAAACTTCTCAAAAAGTAAGTCTGCCGGTGCTGATGCTCCGAAACTTTCCATTCCAAGTACATCGTCTGCATAACGGTAGAATTCTGTTGCTGTCGCTGCTTCAACTGCCAGTACTTTTGTACTTGGGTCAACCACTGTTGCTTTATACTCTGCATCTTGTTCATTGAAGAGGTCAAGACATGGTACAGAAACAACATTTGCTTTAATGCCAAGTACCGCCAAGTGACATGCTGCTTTCAGACAAGGCATCAATTCTGAACCTGAAGCCATAAGTGTAAAGTTCGCATCTTTTCTTTTTTTGACAATGTATGCACCTTTACTTACGTCACCAAAATCTCTTTTTGGTTTGAGTGTTTTCAGTTTTTGACGACTCAGTACAAAACCGTGTGGTGCTTGCATACTCAATGCTGTTCTCCACGCTTCTACGTTCTCAGTTGCATCTGCCGGTCTCCATACATAAAAGTTTGGCAATGCTCTAAACTGAGAGATATGCTCAATAGGCTCATGCGTAGGACCATCTTCACCTACACCGATACTATCATGTGTCCACACAAAGAAGTTTTGAATATTTGTCAATGCTGCGATACGTGCTGCAGGTTTGAGGTAATCAGAGAATACAAAGAACGTCGCATTAAAAGGAATCGTCGTACCATACAATGCCATAGCGTTAGTGATAGCAGCCATAGAGTGCTCACGTATTCCAAAGTGCAGGTTTCTTCCTTTAGGAAAGTCTCCCATGTTTTTTAACTCTGTTTTGTTTGATGGTGCAAGATCTGCTGAACCACCAAGGAAAGAAGGAACCGCTGTTGCAATAGCATTGAGGATCTTACCGTTTGAATCTCTTGTTGCCATCGCTGCATCTCCAGAGAAGTCTGGGAATTCAATAGCAGAAAAATCTGGGTTTTGAAGTTTTTCCAGAGCTAGATTTTGCTCTATAAGCGGTGCTTCTTGTTGTCTGTGTATCCACTCTTTTTCTGCCAATTCACCATTTTCAAGTGCACATCTAAATCTTATAAGTACATCTTCGGGGATCTGGAATGTCACTTCTGGATCAAATCCTTCTTTTTCTTTAGACTCTGCAATAATTTTATCTCCAAGAGGTGCACCATGTGTATGGTGTGTTCCTTCCAGCTCACCTGCGCCCTTACCGATAATAGTGTTCGCAATGATAATTGTCGGTTTAGTCGCAGACTTCACTTCATCCAACGCTTTTTCAATGTCATCATAACAATGCCCGTTGATCTTCATCACATTCCAGTTTTGTGCTTCAAAACGTTTTGCTACATCTTCACTCCAAGCGATACTTGTATCACCTTCGATGGTAATACAGTTATTGTCATAGATCAATACCATGTCTTTAAGTCCAAGGTGTCCTGCCAAAGCACAGGCTTCATACGAGATACCTTCTTGCAAGTCACCATCACCACATAAACAATATACTTTATGGTCTATAAGCTCACATGTCTCTGAATTTACCTGATTGGCAGTATATGCTTCTGCCATAGCAAAACCAACAGCATTGGCAATACCCTGCCCCAAAGGACCCGTTGTGATTTCAATTCCATCCGTATGACCATATTCTGGGTGTCCCGGTGTTCTTGAGTCTAATTGACGAAAGTTTTTCAAGTCATCCAGGCTTAGATCATATCCCCAAAGGTGCAGAAGGGAATAGATAAGAGCAGAACCGTGTCCACCAGAGAAAACCAAACGGTCACGATTGAGCCATTTTGGATTTTTAGGATTGTGGCTCAGTTTTTCACTCAAAACCACTGCGATATCTGCAAGTCCCATAGGTGCACCCGGGTGTCCTGAGTTTGCTTTTTGGACCATGTCGGCCGCTAAAAATCTGATGGTATTTGCCATCTTTTTACGCATAATGTTTTGCTCTGTCATTGCCATGGTGTTTCCTTTAGTTGTGTCTGTATAGATATGTTTTCATCAAGGGTTGTAAAGCTATTTGTAACTTCTCATCAAAGCTTTCAAATCGTCTTTGTAAATCTTTTGCCAGAGCATCTGCTTCTTCAACAGTCTTCTCCAGTCCCAAAAGATTGACAAAGCTATTTTTATCACCGTCATTCCCTGTGGTTTTACCCGCCTCTTCTTCACTCTGTGTTTCATCTATAATATCATCTTGTATCTGAAAGAGCAGTCCAAGGTCTATACCAAAATCATAGAGGGCATCTTGTGCTTTCTTCTCAAGTCCTGCGATGATTGCCCCCATCTGCAAAGAGGTAGCGATGAGTTTGGCTGTTTTATTTTTATGCAGTGTTTTTACCTGTTCAAGTTCAAGTGGTGTGTTTTCAAAATAACAATCTATGGCTTGACCAAGTACCATACCGCGACTACCTCCATCACGTGCAAGTAACTCTATAAGCTTGATCTTAACATCTCCACGCAACGGTGCTTTGGCGATAAGATAAAAAGCATCGGTATTGAGTGCATCTCCTGCAAGTATAGCAGTTACCTCATCAAAACGTTTATGTAAAGTTTTATGTCCACGACGCAAATCTGCATCATCCATCGCAGGGAGATCATCATGTATGAGAGAATAAGTGTGGAACATTTCAAGTGCAAGTGCAACTGGTAATGCAGAGTTGTAAAGCATTGGTTCATAAGCATCCACTATGTTTAAAAGTAACATAGGACGAAAACGTTTTCCCCCCGCAGTCAGCATGACACCCAGTGCTTCTTCATACACAGGGTGGAAGCTTGGTACTTCTGGTAAGTTTTCGTTTAGATACGTTTCAAATCTTTTCATCATTGTCTTTCTTCTGAAGCATAAGCAAAGCTCATACTCCATTCATCTCACTAAAGCTTTCACTTGGTGAAGTAGTGATAGAGTTTAATTGTTGAAATTATATCGAATTTGGATAAAATAAGCGTATGAAAAAAGAAACTGCACTCTCACTTATCATATGGGCCAAAAGACTGCTTGGGGCTATAGCATTTTTACTTTGGGGATATGTTATTGTTATGATTTCCCAATCTCCTGCACCATTTATAGAGCAGGCACCCTACTGTATGGGTAGTACCATGCTCATATTTGGAGTACTGACTGCGGTATATAAAGGGTTGGATCATTGGAGTTTACAAAACAAATAACCATTTTCATTCTCATGCTTACACACGAGAATGACAACTTAGGTTAAATTTTACATTTCTTAGCAATCAGTGTTATCTGCTCATCCAAAGTAAGATTTTCTACATCTACTATAATATCTGCCACTTTTCTGTAGGCTTTTTCACGCTCTTCATAGAGTTTTCTAGCCTCTTTCTCTTGTGAAAAAAGCGGACGTTTTGCTAATTTATTTTTAGCATTTTTAGCTGTTTTCAGACGGTTGTGTATCCATTCAAATGAAGCATCAAGCAACACTACCGTTCCGAGTTTTTTAAGATTATCCACCTTATAAAAACCTCCACCACAGGAGATCAGAGTATCAGTAACACATTTTTCTATCCAGTTGGCAGTTTCCTGCTCCTGTGCTCTAAAATACGCTTCACCTTTTTTTGCAAAGATCTTTTTGACCTCTTTGTTCTCTTTGGATTCTATAAGATCATCTGTATCGATGATATAGGTACCATATTTGTTTGTAAATGCACGTGCTGTCGTACCTTTACCTACGCCCATGAAACCGATCAGGATAATATTTTTTTTCAACGTTCACACCATATTATAACGGTCTATGATCTTTGAAATACGTTTACGCAGGGTTTTCAATGCATCAATAGCATCTTCACCTTCTGCTACAAGAGATTCAAACTCATCAAATTGTATCTTGGCAACCCAACCGATCTTCGCATGTCTTTTAATCCCTACAAAACGTACCTCACCAAAGTGCTCTTCTGCCATCTTATAAATGCGATCGATTCTTTCATCTAAAGTTTTTGCTTCTCTGTTGCTCATTACTTTCCTTTTTTATTTAAATAAAGTCTTCTTAAAACTATACGTATAAAGAGTCTTTCACTTTTTGATATAATTATATCATATCAGAAGAGTAAATGTATTACAAAAGGATTACATCATGAAAAACATACTGATCACGGGTGTAAGTTCCGGGCTGGGTGAAGCCTTAGCCAAAACATATTTGGAAAATGGAGACAATGTCTATGCCATAGGTAAAACCATTCCAAAAAAACTTGACCATTACCCTCATTTCTTCTTCTTTCCCTATGACCTGAGTGAAACTTTTATGATCCGATCTACACTTGAAGAATTTCTTGCACACCGTTCATTTGACATTGTGATCCTCAATGCTGGGGTGTTGGGGGAGATAAAGACACTCTCTGAAACAGAATTGAATGATATTAAAAATGTGATGGAAGTGAACGTATGGGCCAACAAAGAATTGATAGATACACTAAATGCACATACACAGGTAAAACAGATTGTAGGCATAAGTTCAGGTGCTGCAGTCAATGGTTCTAAAGGCTGGGGTGCCTATTCGCTCTCGAAATCAGGTCTTAACATGTTACTGAATGTCTATGCCAAAGAGTTACCCAACATTCACTTCACTGCGCTCGCACCAGGGATCATCCGTACCCCTATGGTTGAACATATCATAGACGAAGTGAATGATGAACTATTTCCTTCAGCCAAAAAACTTAAAGAGAGTCATATACAAACACCTCAAGAAGCAGCAAATAATCTCATCGCGATATTTCCCCAATTATTAGAATATGACAGTGGAAGTTTTTTAGATGTAAGAACGATGGATCAATTACAGAAATGATCGTATCGAAAAGAGCGATTACCCTGTAATTTGTGCAACATAGACATAAAGCAGCACTATGGTCAAGGAAGCCGTAGCCATCATCCATATAAAAGCTGCAAGCATTTTACCTGCATTGAACATTTGTCTATATTTGTAAAGTAATATGGGGAAGATCACCAGTGCGACAAACACTGGGAAATACATCACCCGGCTCACACCATACTGCTCTATCGCATATCCTACTGCTATAAAAGAAGTATATATGATAATGTACACCATAGCGAGTACTAGCATTTGTGCAAGCATAAAGATCACTTTGGCGCCTGCTTTGTTTTTTTCATCGTTGTAGTGTTGCATATTTGTATCCTCTATTGTATCATGTCGGAATTATAGCACACCGTTCTCTTCGAAATCTTATTCAGATACTATATATTAAGCTACTTCCACCCTGTTTTTACCATTTTCTTTAGCCATGTATAATGCTTTATCAGCTCTATTAAGCAAGCTGGATAAAGATTCATTATTGCTATGTGTGGCTACACCAAAAGAAGCTGTTTTGTTGCCAATTTCAGCAAACTTGTAAAGTTCAATTTTCTTTCTGACTTCTTCTGCAATTTTTTTACTGTCTTCTAAAGTGGTCTTAGGAAGCAAAATAAGAAACTCTTCTCCTCCCCAACGTCCCACTGTATCAACATCTCTAAATGAAGTTTTTAAGATCTCCGCGATCTCTTTTAAAAATATATCTCCAATATTATGTCCATAACTATCATTCACTGATTTAAAATCATCTAAGTCCATCATTATGATTGACAAATCTGTTTTATAACGGTTTGATTGTTTTTGTTCATATTCAAATGATTCTTCTAATTTGAACCTATTGAATAAACCAGTAAGAGCGTCTTTTGAAGAAAGCCTTTGAAGTACTAATTTCTCTTTTGTAAGCTCATTATTTGTTGCTTCCAATTCTTCCGTTCTTTGTTTGACCAAGTTTTCCAGATCAGCATTCAAATTTAGTAGATTTTGAGACTGGGCGATTTTAATTTTCTCATACAAATTAAAAATTGATAACATGATCATTAAGTAAATAAAAAAAGAAAAAATTGCAAAATTGCTGTAGTTAGTTTCAATAAATCCTCCATAATGAATAATGCTAACGGTTACCACAACAGTGAAAAGCCAATAAAACCCTATCCTTACGCCCTTTGTAAAAAAAGCTGATGCTATTAATAAAAAATACGTTTCTAAACGAGTATTATGATCAGAATATACCAAAAGTACTGTGAACAGTATATAAGCTAAAAAGAGCAAACTACTCGATATTTCCTCAATCATATCTGTTCTTTTTCGTAATAGGTATAACAATAATATTCCAAAAAGTGAAAAGGAGAAATCAACAGCTGCGATTACGAAATTATTTTGGTTATATCTAATAAATCCAATCAAAAAAGTAATTAAAATAGTTAATACTGCGATGTTATTTACAAACATAAACTTATACTTTAAATCTTCTTCACTCTTTAAAAACGTACGACCACTATATAAAAAATTTCTTATTATTGATAAAAATAATGGTATTCCAACATGTAGTTTATCCATAGCTATCCTTTATATAAATATAACATTTATTTGTGTAAAAAATTGTACGAAAAAATGGATTTTAATATACGTAAGGGATAATAGTGCATATCAGTAGCCGTATTAGAGTAAGTAATTCCATAAGGCATTGAGGATTAAATGCCTTATGACATAAATGTGACATCTTTTAGACTATACTTATATTATGAAAGTATTAATTATAGAAGATGATGTCCAGATGAACATAGCCATTAGTAATTTTTTAAGATCAGAGAGGTAAATGATTGAAACTCAAAAATAAATTTTACCTTATCCTATTTTTAATAGCGAGTACATTGATCATTTTTATAGGGATCCTTTATATCTCTTTCCAGAAGCAAAACCAAGACAACCTAGACTATGAACTCAAAAAAAGCATCCATAACAATAAATTACTGTTGAGTTCTGCTGTAAAGGATAGCTACCAAACATTTGAGAAGAAAAAACCCCTTTTCACTGTCATTCATCAGGCAACTATAGATGAATTTAAAAAAGATGAAAGCATCTCTTTAGTGCAGTTGAAAAATAAAATGGAGACACAATTTCACTTGCACGATATAAATTTGGATATTTATATTATCAATAAAGAGTATGTGATCACAGATGCGACCTTTCAAAAAGATATTGGGCTGGATTTTAAAAATCTCTTTGGGGGAAAAGAGTATTTCGACACTATATCAAAAGACAATGATATACATATTGAGAATGATGTTTTAATAGACTATATGGACTCAAGTATCAAAGTATATTCATGCGCAAATGTCGATCGTGACAAATTCCTGCAACTATCCTTTTCTAATTCTTCCATCTATCAAAAATTGCGTCAGAACATCAAAAACATTTCCAATGATACGAACAACCACATCAGTCTTTTTCGTATTACAAAAACACCTTCTAATGAAGAAGTCTATGAAGATATACTGACCACTTCAACTATCATCAACAAAGAAGAACATCTTAACTCACTCAAGAAATTTCCCCTAAATAGTGCTACAGATGATGAGATCATCAATGCTAGCCGACAACACAAGATCATAAGATCAGATAAAAATATTGAAAATAATTTATTGTCTTTTTATATCCCAATATTTAGCAAAAAAAAGGATGATACTTTACTTCATAGTGATTTCATCATGAGACTAGACATTAACATCAGTAGATATTTAATACAAAAACAGAAAAATAACAATATTTTTATTCTCTTAACTATCGTTCTGTTTATCTTGATAGGTATCCTGTATGCCATTATAAAAAACCACTTTTATATTCCTATTACCAACATTACACAAAAATTTAAAGATAAAGTAATGATAAAGAATCCGAGCTTACTAAGAAAAAAAGATGAACTTGGTACTTTGGTGACTGAATATAATTCACTGTATTCACAGCTTTCCAATCAAATAGAAAACAATCAACTCCTTCTTGCCGAGAATAAACAGTTTATTGCTGACATGGTACATCAGATAAGAACACCACTCACTGTGATCATGACCAACTCTTCACTTATAGAGATGCAATCTGAGCAGCAAATTTCTTCTTATACTGAACAGATAAATGCTGCTATCAACATGCTCTCTAACGCTTATGAAGACCTCTCCTATATCATTTCAAATGATACGTTAGAATACAAGCCTATAGACATTAATTTTACAGATTTTCTAAATGAAAGAATTGACTTTTTCGAAGTCATCGCTCAGGCAAATAATAAAACCATAAGCAGGCATATTGCGAATGATATAAAAGTAAGTATGAATGATACAGAACTCGAGAGGCTCATTGACAACAACCTGTCGAATGCCATTAAGCACAGCAGCGATGAAAGTCATATAGATATTGTCTTGGAGAAAAACCATTCCGATATTGTTTTAAAGTTTCTCTCTGAAGGAAAAAATATCAGTAATATTGCCATGATATTTGATAGAAATTATACCGAGTCGGACAGTGCAAAGAGAAGTTTAGGATTGGGCTTACATATGGTCAAACTGATTTGTGAGAAAAACCGTATCGCCCACAGTGCCCAATCAGGACAAGGCATCAATACATTTACATATATCTTTAAAGTTTGATCGGTAGTCGATATAATGAGAAATATAATGGGGTAAAACCTTATAAAATATATAATTTTATAAGGTTTTAAATTCTTTGTATTAAGTCGAAAAAAGTATGATAATTACTCTTGTAACATATCTATTGACTTACTAGACGCAAACCAACAAATATTATCCTTTTCTGTCTTTTAAAATGTCCATCCCGGACACTTAGGCTTAGAACTATCACACTTTTCAGCATTTAATATCTGCGCCTCATGCGTATAGACAAATATGTGATGTCCCATCTCTCTTAAGAATAATATCTTTAAACCGGATAAATTTATCCTATTTAAATTATTTGTTACATTTATTTACATACATACTGAGAAAGAAAACATTTACATCATTATATTTGGGTCTTTACAGAATGAATAATACAGGTTCATTTTATCTCAATTTATGTAACGGATTTTCTAAAAATATTTTGATACTGAGTATTGCATCAAATCAGCGCATTACTCAGTATACAATCACTTATATAGCGTCAATAATACTGTTAAGCGTAGCAGATGGTCTCATTGCTTTAGCAGCTAACTCATCATTTGGATGGAAGTATCCACCAACATCTTGAGGCTTACCTTCAACTGCAAGAAGCTCTTCCATAATTGTTGCTTCTTTCTCTTTAAGCTCAGCAGCTACAGGT
>NZ_JBFFOH010000023.1:0-26711 GCF_041562805.1 Sulfurovum sp.
CCTACTTTCGCAATAATCTCAGGAGTGATACTTAGTGTTCCTTCCACAGATATTGCTTTATTGTAACTGTCTTCCGTATCGTCATCGTCTGATTGTGCACCGATACCGGTAAATTCAACTTTATTTTTGAGAATAGATGTCACTGTCAATGAAGCTTCTTTATCTGCTATCTCACCTTCTATCTGCATATCGAAACCATACGTCTCTCTTTTCATACTAAGTGTCTCAGTAGTTGAAACAGTATCTCCTCCAGATATAATAAAGGCACCTATCATTACATTATAGTCTCCCATAGGATGTTCATAGGCTATTCTTGCAAATGGTAAGATATTGTCACTCATATCTATAAAGTTATTATCCTGCGTAGGTGTATAAATACCGGCAGTTACAAAAAAGTGATCTCCCCCACTTAGAAGATTATCTTTGTCATAATAGACTTGCAACCCTGTTGCCCCTTTTGTAAAGGCTTTCGTAGATTGAGCTGAATTGCTATAGACTTTATTATCAAAAGTTCTTAGAGGCTTGTACAGACCTGTGTTATAAAACTCCATTCCTGAGAATGGTCCAAGTGTTGCAGTAGAGTAAAATGCTGTTCCCCAATATCCATCTTCGACGTCTTGAGAATAAACCACTTTTCCAGCAATAGAATCACCCTCTTCTTTTCTCCAACCTAAATTTAGAATAGCACCGACATTCTCATTTACACGTCCACCATACATAAATGTTGCCATACGAACTGGCGAATATTCACCATCATTCGTATCATCCTCTTTAATGGCACCTTTACCGTCTGGTTTATCCCATGTTCTGGCATATTTAGACTTTATCAAGATAGATGGATTTAGATCCATATCTGAAAGCATATCTTGCTCTTCAGCATGATCTTCATTCATATCTTGAACATGCTGACTCATTGTCATTCCTGAAGCAGCAAACTTTCTACCAAACTTATTGAGTCTTGGCATAAGCTGTGTGTGACACCCTGTACAGTCCATGCCCGTTTGTGCAGTAAACATCGGCATAGCCTTTACTTCTTGTGTTAACCCTGCAAATGTAAGTAAACCTACAAATGCAAGGACAGTTCCCCTTTGTTCCCTCATTCATCCTCCTTATCTAATACATATGTAGTATAGCATTTATGTAGCATTGAAATCAAGAAAACAAGACGAGTACAGTGTTAAATACTATATAAATTAGTAACTAAAAAAATATGTGTGTACATATATCACCTGTTCGTGTGATATATGACATAAATATGACATCACAAATTGTATACTTTTCTCATAGAAGTATAATATAGTGTATAATAGAATTAAATCATAAAACTTTGAAAGTGATAGCAATGGAATCTATAGAAGATAATCAAATTTTACATAAAATTATAGAATTGCAATCATGTATCATTCAGGGTAGAAGTGTAAAAACCATGTTGCATCAAAACATTAATTTTTATCTTGAAAAATCAAGTGCAGATATCATTACTGTTTATATGCATAAAGATGAACATGTCAATGTGGATTATGTCCTTGAAAGACATAGACACTTTGCACATTTACTAAAAAAGTATATTTTCGATAAAAAGAATTTTAAATGGGAGAAATTTGTTGAGAACTGTGACAAACATTTTGATAGTAAAATAAAACACGATAGTATCACTGAACTCTATCAGATCTTTAGAGGGTTTTTATCTAAAAAAGATTCAGCTGCGTTTACAAACGAACTCAAAATGAAAAATGCCATAATGATGCCAATGTATGCCTATGACAATCATGAGATCATCGGATACGTCTGTTTTGTCTTCCAATCAGATGTTGAAGTGGATATCAAAAGACTTGATGATGTGAAGGTGTCATTCCAAACCATACTGCAACCACTTTACGATAGAGATCACTGTACATTCTTTACTAAGTGTGTACGTATAGATGAAGATATGAAACTTCTTACATCACAGGAAAAGAAAATAGTACGAAAAGTGTTAGAGGGATTATCCTATCCTGAAGTTTCCGATATATTGGGTATATCGATCAATACACTTAAAACACATATGAAAAATATCTTTAACAAGTATAATGTAAACTCAAAAATAGAACTTTATAACAAGTTAAATGCGTATATCTAATTATATAAGAAAAAGTCGAAGAGAAATTTAGAGGAAGGGTATTTGTTATAAATACCCTTTAGAAGTCATTCTTGAATAATACTTTTTTAGTGACGACCGCCACCACCACTTTTTCCGCCAACTGAACCTGTATTTGATCTACTTGGGCTTGTACCCTTGTACTGGTTCTGATTCTGGTACTTATATTGATTTTTTTCACCACTTCCACTACCATCTTTTAATCTTTTTTGTTCTTGTTGTTTAAGTTTTTGTTCCATCTTAAGATGTTCTTGAAGACTATCTTCGGCTGCAAATAGTGAAGGTGAAGTTAGAAGTGCCAATGCACTTAATGTTAATAATGTTTTTTTCATGCTATATCCTTTAAATGTAAATGTTATTTTTATTACAGTCAAAGTATAGGGGGAAAGTGTGAAGCATCTATGAAGAGAAAGGAGATTATTTTCGACCTCCTCCACCGCTTCTTCCACTACCGCCACCTATAGATCCACCCGTACCGGCACCACTTCCATAACCACCTACAAGATTACTCTGTGCTGAACCATCATTAAATTTGAATTTGAATTTGGACTTATTGTCATAATCATAACTTTCTGACTTTTCTTTTATATTGGACTTATCTTTAGATCCGATACCATTAGAATCATACTCATCATTAAATACAAAGCGTGACTGTTTTTTAATCTTTTTCTTCTGCTTCGCTTCAGGTTTCATAAGTGCTTTCTTCTGCCCTATCTGCTGAAGCATATTGCCAAGTCCACTTTCCTCTGCATGAAGTGACATGGTGCCAAATATACAAAGTGTAGAAATAACATATTTATATCTCATAGCTGACACCTTTCTAAAATTTATTATCTAATTATAGTAAAAAAGTATGAAAAAAGTATGAAGTACTATTTTCACTACTATGTTATAATTGAACTCTCTAAACAATAACCAGGAATATTTATGAAGATTTTACTATTGGAAGATGACATAGGATTGGGTGATATCATGTCTGAGTACCTTCAAGACAATGATTTTGAGTTAGATCTCGTCTATGATGGAGAAGAAGCACTGGAAAGTGCCTATGAAACGCGCTACGACTTATATATTTTCGATGTGAATGTACCGGCTATCAAAGGCTTTGATCTATTGAAAATGTTACGTGAAAATGGTGATACCACACCTACTATATTTGTCACATCTCTCAATGATATCGATGATGTTTCAAAAGGTTTTGAAAGTGGCGCAGATGACTACCTCAAAAAACCTTTTGAACTTGCCGAACTCCTTTTGCGTATTAAAAATATTCAGAAACGTGCTTTTACACAACAACGTTCTACCGTTATACAAATAGACAAAGATATCACTTTTGACATAGATACAGAACTGCTACATACAGGAGAAAACAGTGTTTCATTGCCACAAAAAGAGCTTAAACTACTCAAACATTTCTTGAAACATCCCAATGAGATCATTACATTTGAGGACCTTAACAGCGTACTCTGGGATTACGATGAAACAGCCTCTTCAGAATCTTTAAGAGCACATATAAAAAACCTTAGAAAGCACCTTACAAAAGACATGATACACAACCTCAGAGGTCTTGGGTACAGGTTTGAAATGAAAGTCTCCAAGTAATGCGAGCCAGTACCAAAAGTGTTATCATATTCATGGTTGTATATCTGGGTTCTCTCAGTATCTTAGCTGCGTGGGTTGGCTATCTTTATTATGAAGATCAAAAAAAATCTTTGCTCGAAAAAACGCATTTGGAGATGCGATATAAAGCAAGAAGTATCAATGCAAAATTAGAATACTACCACACAAATCAAAATGAGCAGTTCACTTTTTATGAGGATGGATATGATATTGCACTCTATGATAATAAAATTAATTTAATTGCCTCAACTTTTATAGATGATACTATAGATTTTAGCCAACTCTTTTATACTGATGATGTCGACTATTATCTTGTGGAGACACTCCATAAAGAGTATCTTGATGTAAAATATATAGTCATTAAGAAACCTATTGATATAGATAAATTAAACAGTGTCATTAAGGAGATGGGTCTTGTAGCACTTTATGGATTTGTTTTTATACTTTTTGTTGCACTGCTGTTATCCAAGATCATGTTAGCTCCTATCAAAAAATCCATCTCCTCTTTAACCAAATTCATGAAAGATGCAACGCATGAGATGAATACACCTATCAGTACGATACTTATGAGTTATGAACATATGGATAAGAGCAATCTCAATGCAAAACAACTACGATCACTCGATCGTATGGACATAGCGACCAAAACCCTTTCCAGTCTCTATAGAGATCTTTCTTTTGCTTCTTTTCATGACTATATTCAGTATGAGGACACACCTATAGATGTCAAAGAAGTTGTTTTGGAAAGAGTGAAGTATATGGATACACTCGTCCAGTTTAAAGATTTACAGATAACATGCAACCTACAGCATAAGACCATAGCTATGGATAAGAGAAAACTTATATTGATCATAGACAATCTTTTGTCTAATGCTATAAAATTCAGTAAAAAAAATGGTCATATTCAAGTGAACTTGACAGAAGAGTATTTAAGCGTAAAAGACAATGGTCTCGGTATTTCAAAAGAAGATCAAAAAAGTATCTTTGAACGTTTTAAATCCAGTAACAGTTTACAGGGAGGCTTTGGTGTCGGACTAGACATAGTAAGTCAGATCTGTAAAGAATACCATATAAAGATCATACTGGATTCAGAGCCTTCTAAAGGCAGTGAATTCAAACTATTATGGTCTAACAAAGCAGATAAAATGTTATAAGCTACTACTTTAGGGTGATGATATTTTTTTATTATTCTGCTATTATTTTATATACTAAAATTATAAAGGTTATAAATGCGTTTAATTAAAATTATGTTACCGGTTCTTTCCGCAAGTATGCTTATGGGTGCCTCAGCTGAAGCTATATATCAGTCGAAGTGTGCAAGTTGTCATGGTAAAATGGCAGAAAAGAAAGCTTTGGGACATTCAAATGCTATTCAAGGTATGGATCCAGAGAAATTTGTCACTCTACTGAACGCCTATGCAAGCGGTGAGAAAAAAGGTATGCCTATCGCTAAAATTGTTAAAAAACAATTTATAGATAAATATGATAAAGAACAAATTCAGAAAGTTGCTGAATACGTCAATAAACTTAAATAAGCTATAGTGGTTTTAGACCACCATAGTTTAGTCTACTTTGCGCCCTGCATAGTAGTTGATCTTCCATCCCTTTTCTTCTTTTGAAAAATAGAGTTTTTTACTTTTTCCATCTTCTGTGTACTCAATGGTTTGTCTTTTTGTACCATTCCACTGCTGAGACAGTATCTCTATTTTAGGAGAACGTTTTCTCGATATAAGCTCAAGAGAAAGTTTATTTTCTACTTCATCCAATGCATCAGGATCTTCTTGTATCTTTTTCAATTGTGCCTTAAACTCTGCATCTCTTAATGATAATCTTAAGCCAAACGTCTCAAGAGTCATAATATAAGACTCTTGAGTCATTAAGTCTTTTACTGCACAAAGGTCACCACCGTACAGTGAAGTATAATAGAGGTGAAGTATATCACTAGGATCCAATAGTAAATAAGGCATAATTCTACTTTCTGACATATCTAATTATTATGCTCTAGCAATAGCTGTTTGAAAAGCATCCAGGTGGCTTAAACTACCTTCTAACAGATTGTGATACACAGACACTACATCTTCTGGCATTCCTACAGAAGCATGTTCCAAGTCTTCGATATCCGTATATTCTATCAGTTCACCGATCTTAAGTGCATCAAGTAGTGACTGTTCCCCTTCACTTACACAGGTATCATAAAGCTCTTGCAATACAGGCAATACAAAACTACCCACATCATCTTCATCTACACCTTCTGTACTCACACCATATTTCTCACATAACTCTTTTGCAGAATCCATATGTCTCTGCTCTGATAGTTGAATAGATGCAAAAGTATTTTCATTCGTATAAATATTCCCTAGAGTAATATATACATCTCTAGCCACTTTTTCTTCCTGATAAATATAAAATAACATATCTTTTTGTTCATCAGTAAGAACTGTTGTTGTTGTGACAGTTGATGTATCAGCTGCAGCGGTATCTGTATCTGCAGTAATTGTTGTTTTACCACCTTTAGCATACGTAGTACTAGTAAGTAATGCAACTCCACTCAATCCTGTAACGAGCATTTTAGACAAAAAGTTTCTACGGCTGTTTGTATTATTATTATTACTATTATTATTCATTGTTAATCCTTTTAGAATATTTTATAATTACAAGGGCAGTATAAAATAATAGTATGAAGGGAGTGTGAAGCAGAGATTCACACTTAGGTTGTTCAGAGGGTTCAATTGTGATATATAAGATTATCCCTGCTTAGATCACTCACATCTGTTTTTCCCATAACAGCCAATAGTGAACGTACACCATATATAAGTTCATTATGGTAATTTGCAACGTTTTTCGCTTTTTGTAAAACAAGATATCTACTTCGTTTTATCTCATCCATGGTTGCTAAACCTACAGGACAGTTTCGTCCCCCTGCCCCAGAGCACTCTCTAGCTCGTATGCACCCGGCAGATATCATAAATCCTCTGGCAATGTTGATAAAATCTGCTCCATAACATAAAAGTTCTATTACATCATCAGGGGTTAATACTTTTTCTGCCGCAATGATCTTTATATCTTCTCGTAAACCATACTCAGTTAAAACTTCTGTAACAATTTGCAATGATTCGCGTATAGGTAGTCCTATCTTGCTCATCATTTCAAGTGGTGCAGTAGCAGAACCTCCATCTCCTCCATCTATAGTAAGAAAATCAGCAATAGTCTTCCCCTCTTCTTTTCTACTTTTAAGTACTTTGGCATAGCGTTCAAACTCTTCTTTTGTCGATATGACTATTTTAAATCCTACAGGTTTTCCTGAAAGTTCTTGCAGTCTGGAGATAAAATCAAAAAAAGTTTCCATATCTTCAGCATACGGAAAACGGTTTGGACTTATAAGGTCTTTATGTTCAGGAACACCTCTATAATAGGCGATGTCAGCACTTACTTTAGTTGCAAGTAGTTTACCTCCTGTCTGTTTAGCTCCCTGTGCTAGTTTCAGCTCTGTCATCCTACAAAAACGCATCACTTTTTGGTAGCGTACTTCATCGAACTTACCTGCCTCATCTCTCACTCCATACAGCCCACTTCCCATTTGGAAAGTGATATCAGGTACACCTGCTGGCACATGCATAGGAAATGAATCTATTGTTTTAGTCCAATCAACACGAAAATAAACCAACTTTTTATTATCAAAGATAAAAGAACCTCTGTCTTTTTGGCGCACGACCATCTTTCTATATACACGCTGCGAAACCTCTTTATTTGTAAAGAACCGTATGATCCTATAAGCCATTTTGGCAAACCATGTACCTTTTTTTATTTCAAGACAGGAACTAGTACAATCTGGTACATTAAGTGGAGCCAAAAAATTTGAGGTGAGTCCACCTTCTCCAGTATTGATGGGGAAGTTACCCTTAAAGGCCCCTATAGAAAATGCACGTGTGCCTTCTGGAGAGATCGCACCATCACTCATCGCGGAACGTCCAATGATAGTTTTACTCACATAGGGTTCCCTTCTGTCTTTACCAAACATTACAGATAGTTCTTCATCTACTTCATCTACTTCTTTCACAAAATTGGCATGTTTAAAAAGTGTCTTTTGATTACCGTAAGGTTTTGTAGGAGAAAAAGAAAGATAAGGGTTTTCCTTCTGTGCCACTTTGTTTATCCATACCAGTTTTTCAAAAGAGTCATAAAATGTTTCATCACCAAAATATTGACGCATAGGATTACGTAGTAAGTAAAAGAAGTATCTCAAGCGTCCTATAAGTGGATAATTAACAAGAAGTTGATTTTTTCTTTGTATAAATCTGTCATAAATGGCAACAGCTATCATAACGATCAAAAGTACTGTGAGCAAGAGTTTAACCAACACACCCCAATCTAAATCAAAAATTGGAAAATACGCGAGTAAGTTTTCATTATTCATCTTTGCCATCCTTAAAGAGTACTCTGTCTAAACTGTATTTTCCTGCACCATAACTAGCAAACATCATAAGAAACAGCAGATAATAAAGAGGGATCTCCATTCCGTTGTTTGCAACAGAAAATCCATTGGGAATATGGACAAAAAATATCGCTCCGATCATAACAAAAGAGAGTAATACAGAGACATAACGCGTAAAAAGTCCCAAAATCAAGAGTACAATGCCTATAGTCTCAATACCGGAAACCAGATATGTGGCCAATTTAGGTAATGGTATAGACATACTTTCAAACCATACTATGGTCTCTTGTAAATAATTAAGCTTTAGTAGTGCCGGCGTAGCAAATCCATAGGCTAATATCAGTCGAAGAATTAAAAAAATGAGGTTCTTAGGATAAGACAAAAGAACAGCCAGCTCACTTAAAAAATTTTGCATATATTCCCTCCTGGGTAAAGTAAAAATACTTCATAAAATAAATATACATTCATGGCTGTATAGTCAATGTGTAAAAAGATTTAAGCATCTGTAGATCTAAAACGACATTCGCCAAGCGTAATGGTCTTTCCTTTTTGTATCTGAGACAGAATATACTGTAGCGTACCTTCGGCATCAGTATCAGGCATCTCTTCAGCTATCATGCGAAGTGCATCTTTGTGGCTTGTTTTTTGCCATTTCTTTTCATAGGTATATTGGGTATACAGTTCCACCAATTATATCCAACCAAGTTCAGCAAAGATAGGTTCCATCTCCATCCACCAGTTTTCAAATCGTGTAGCAACATCATTAACAGCTTTATCTTCACTCTTCCACTCTTCAAGTTTTTCCAAGATCAATGGTTTACTCTCTACAGAGATCTTTTCTGATCCTTCTACATGGTTTATCACTTCTTCAATCTTATTTTTCATATTAGATCCTTTTCTTTGTATTTTATCCAATCTACAGATATTGTCAATATCAATCAAAGTATTCACTTTGATCAGTAAAGTTTTATTAACATATTGTACTTCGCCTGGCAAGAAGTAAATAATGATACTTCAATAAAGATTTTATACATATTAAAGTCTTTTTGTTCTATCATATAATAAGGTTTGTAACCTAAAATATTTAAAAGGATAAAAAATGCTTAAAAAGAAACAAGTTAAAAAGTATATAAAAAAAGAAATGGACAGTAGACTTAAAAAAGAGTTGAAACAAGAGATCAAAAAGCATATCAAAGATTATAAGAAAAAAGAAAGAGCAGAAAAAAAGAGCAAGAAAAAATAAAGCTTTATAATATTCCTCGTTGTACATAGTACGAGGAATATACACTCAAACTATCCGAGATAAATAACTTCTTCAGGCTCTACAATATGTGCTTTTTTACCTAAGGCATTTTCTATCACACTACGTAA
Source organism: Sulfurovum sp. (assembly GCF_041562805.1). Taxonomy (GTDB): domain Bacteria; phylum Campylobacterota; class Campylobacteria; order Campylobacterales; family Sulfurovaceae; genus Sulfurovum. The sequence goes on from NZ_JBFFOH010000023.1 coordinate 9,561, forward strand.
TATGACTTGCTTATCCTCTTCTCCATGTATAAGATATACACGATAAAGATCTTCCATTTGTGATATCCATTTGATAATACCATTTTGGTCAGCATGAGCAGAAAAACCATTGATCGTATGAATGTTTGCCTTGATCAATATATCTTCATGAAAGATCTTCACCCATCGTGCACCATCAACAATGTGACGTCCCAAAGTACCAACCGCCTGATATCCTACAAATATGACTGCATTTTTAGGATTCCAGAGACGATTTTTAAAATGATGGATGATCCTTCCCCCAGTACACATACCACTTCCCGCAATGATAATAGCCCGGCTATCTACTTCATTGATGGCCCTTGAACCTTCAACATCCGGTGTATATATAAGACTCTCAAAATCGAAAACAGTACCATCTCTCTTTTTATAATCCTGGCACTGCTGACTCAATAATTCACTGTAATTATTATATACCTCTGTCGCACGTGTAGCCATGGGGCTATCTAAAAATATTTTGCAATGGGGAAGTTCTTTCCTGTCATGCATCTCTTTGAGAATACATAAAATCTCTTGTGTTCTTTCCACTGCGAAAGAAGGTATCAAGACATTACCCCAATTGCGTAATGTGTCGATAATAACTCGTTTAAATTCAACGATACTAGCTTCAGTATCTTTATGATTACGATCACCATAGGTTGATTCAACATAAAGATAGTTGGCATGGACACACTTCTCTAAACTTTTCATGACCATATTATTATCATTGCCTATATCACCTGAAAACACAATGGTTTGCTCTACACCGTGTTCCTGGTACATAATTTCGATAAAAGCAGCCCCTAAAATATGTCCAGCATCACGAAACGTTACTTGCAGTCCTTTTTCTACCTCAACTGTCTCACCATATTCAGGATGATGCCAATCAAGATCAAAAGCTACTTCAACATCATCTTCGTCATACAAAGGTTCTCTTACATCTTTCTCTTTACCACGTCGCTGTGCCTTTTTAAAATTGGTCTCAAAATCCTCTTTCATGATCTTCGCACTGTCAAGTAAAATGATCTCTGCTATATCACACGTTGCTGATGTAGTATAAATGGAACCTCTAAATCCCTCTTTTACAAGCTTTGGTATACGTCCTACATGGTCAAGATGTGCATGCGTAAGCAGAAGATAATCTATCTCAGAAGCATTAAAACCAAATGCACCATAATTACGATCCTCTTCAGGCCCCTGATACATCCCACAATCAATAAGAATACGTGGTCCGTGTTCTATCGCAAGTAAATGACATGATCCGGTTACAACTTCTGCAGCTCCATATGAGGTTACTGTTGCCATAATATTTCCTTTATTAATTAAATTTATGTTGTGCTTCGAGTTCACTGATCTGCTGAATGGTTTTCAACACAGTGTCAGGATTTAAACTCATAGATTCTATACCCATTTTTACCAGTGCTTCCGCCATTTCAGGATAATCTGAAGGACCTTGCCCACAAATACCGCTATGTCGATGATTCCGTTTTGCACCTTCTACTGCCATCTTTAACATTTTCATAACCCCAGGGTCACGTTCATCATAATCAAATGCTACTATCTCGGAGTCACGGTCTACACCCAATGTTAATTGTGTTAGATCATTAGAACCGATGCTGATCCCGTCAAATAGCTCACAAAACTCATCAATGAGTATGACATTGTTTGGTATCTCACACATGACATAGATCTTTAAGCTGTTTTCACCTCGTTTAAGACCATATTTTTCCATCGTATCCAGTACTCTTTGTCCTTCTTCTACTCTACGACAGAAAGGGATCATCAAAATAACATTATCAAATCCCATTTCCTCTCTAACACGTTTCATCGCAGCACATTCAAGAGCAAACGCCTCTTCATAACTAGGATGGGTGTAACGTGATGCACCACGAAAACCTATCATAGGGTTTTCTTCCTTCAACTCAAAGAATTTACCTCCAAGCAGTGTAGCATATTCTTTGGTTTTAAAGTCACTCATCCTTACCACGCAAGGATTAGGATACACAGCTGATGCAATACTGGCAACACCTTCAGATAATGTTTTTATGAAGAAAGATTCCGGGTTTTCATGTGCCGCTGTTAGATCAGCGATCTTCTGTCGTGTTTCATCATCAACTTTATCCGTATGTATAAGTGCCATTGGGTGAGCTTGTATAGCTGTATTTATGATAAATTCCATTCTAGCCAGACCTATACCATCCACAGGCAAGGATGAGAGAGAAAATGCCATATCAGGATTACCAAGGTTCATCATGATCTGTGTTTTGGTTTCGGGTATGGTCTCAAGGTCTGTCTTCGTAATTTCAAAATCAAGAATTCCCTCATATACCAAACCTCTCTCACCTTCAGCACAACTCACTGTAATTTCCTGCCCATTTGCCAGTATCGCTACAGCATTTTCAGCACCAACAATAGCAGGTATGCCTAATTCTCTGGATACGATAGCCGCATGACACGTTCTACCCCCACTGTTTGTCACAATAGCTGAGGCTATTTTCATTACAGGTTCCCAATCAGGACTGGTGATCTCAGCAACAAGCACATCGCCCGCTTCAAATTCATCCAATTTGTTTGAATCAAGTATCTTACATACTTTTCCAGAGCCGATCTTAGTTCCTACTGCCTGACCTTCAACCAGTACATTACTTCGCTCAATGAGAGCATACATCTCTATATGCGTTCCTCCTTTTCTGGATTCAACAGTTTCAGGACGCGCCTGTACAATATAAATATGGCCATCTGTTCCATCTTTTGCCCATTCCATATCCATTGGTTTAGCATAACCTGCCTGTTTAGAATAGTGATCTTCTATTTTTATGGCATAGTCTGCCAGGACCATTACATCCTCATCACTGATACAAAACTTTGTTTGTTCTTCCTTAGGTGTATCTATATTCTTGGTATACTCTACGGCAATATTGTCTTTATTGATCTCGTCTGCAAAGATCATTTTCAAGGCTTTATCTCCAAGTCTTCTCTTGAGTACAGTACGATGACCTTTTTTAAATGTAGGTTTATGGACATAGAAACTGTCTGGAGCAATTGCCCCTTGTACAATGTTCTCTCCCAGTCCATAGGCTGCATTTATAAAGACTACATCCTTAAAGCCTGTTTCAGAATCAATTGAAAACATCACACCACTCTCAGCAATATCACTTCTCACCATTTTCATGACAACTACACTCAAATAGACTTTAAAACTATCAAAACCATGGACAAACTTGTAATGTATAGAACGATCAGTGAAATTTGATGCCAAACAACGCATATAGGCATCCAACAATGCATCCAAACCTTGTATGTTCAAATAACTCTCATTCTGTCCTGCAAAAGAAGCTTCCGGTGAATCTTCAGCAGTTGCAGAACTTCTCACAGCAAGGCTTACATCCTCACCATACTCCTCTTTAAGCGATTCATAGGCAGTACGTATCTGCTCAACCATATCATCTGGCAATGTACAGTTATGTATGATCTCTCTACAATTCTTTCCTCTTTCTTGTAACTGCGTAACATCATCAGGGTTAAGATCATCAAGTTGGGCATGTAATTTCTCCCAAGCATCATTACTGTCCAATATCATACGGTAAGCATCTGCAGTGATTGCAAAACCGTTAGGTATACGGATGCCTACTTCTGTTAGATTTTGATACATTTCACCCAAAGAAGCATTTTTCCCGCCAACCAGATCAACATCTTCAATACCAAGTTCACTAAACCATTTTATATACTGATTCATAAGCCATCCTTTTAATTATTCTACTCCAAATGCCTAATAGTGTCAACATCATAAAAAATAATACGTTTTATATATGTTATAATATTTTATGTTAAACGAATTAAAATCACTAGTCATTAAGCCATCTATTCATCACCACAGCTATTCTCACTCTGTTTGTGATGATACTGTTCCAAATGAATTCAGTATCCTTTGCTGGAATGTACATAAAAATAATGATAATTTTTCATTCAGAAACTATATTGAAGATTTTTCTGAAAAAAAGCCTGTTGACTTCTTTATATTCCAGGAAGCCGACTTTAAACACAATATAGAATTAAATCTTCCAGATCTAACATTCAATGCTGCAGCAAATTTAGAAAAAGGTTCTGCATTTTATGGTGTTTTAACAGCAAGTAAATGTAAAACTGTGCATAGTAAACCTTTTCTTTCCCATGGTAAAGAACTCATATTCGGTCCTCGTAAAAGCCTACTTTTAACAAGATACTCTTTTGCAGACGAATCTCCATTATTGATATTGAATCTTCATGCGATCAACTTTAGAGAAAATAGACACTATTATAAAGAAATCGATAAGATGCTTAAGATCATTGATGATTATGACGGGTCTATGATCATTGCAGGTGACTTTAACTCATGGAATAAAAATAGAATGAAATTTCTGCACACAAAAATGGAAAATTTAAATTTTACCCCTGTTCCCTTTTCAAAAAGTGACAAGGTCAAATCTTTTATGAAAAACCATTTAGACTTTATTTTCTATAGAGGAATTGAACTCATTGAATACAGTATAGAGAGAAATCATAATTTGTCTGACCATCATCCTTTATTTGCTAAATTCATCCATCTTAAAAAGTAGCATTTTTACTTCTACTGGCTAACCATCTTCTTTATAACAATATGTGAGAACGTATTCATTTTGATCATAGTAAAGACTTTGGTATTGTTGACTTGAAAGGTACTAAGTGTCATTATCTTGTATCTTCATATAAAGTTAAAGAGGTCCATGTGTGGATAACCACAGGAGACACACCTCAAATAATACATTACATGGCTAAAGACAAAACAAGTAAAAACAATGTATGCCAGGAAGGGGCAATTTCTCGGAAAGATGCAAAGACAAATTCTGTCTCTCCTCTTATAGCTTGATCTCACTCTTCACTGCATTGAGTAAAACCTGATAGGTATTACGATTGAAAATATAGTTTTTTACATTAAACAGACTCTCAAACATGATCTTCCATAGTTTAGAAAAATTTTCATCATTTCGAACACTGCAAAGCTGTGCTTGCATTTGGTATTCAAGTTCGCTCAGTATTTTTGCATGATGTACATACTCTTTTAATATGCTGTAATCCACACCCACTTCCTTAAAATAGCTGACTAGCTTAATGATACTGGCTTCTCTGTCTGTATAGTCATCCTCATTCAGTGGCAGTACAATACCATCATCCAATAGTTCTTCCAAAAGCTTAGTGTCTACATTAAAATGTTTTATAAACTCATCCTTGGTAAAATGCTCAGCATCTGAAGGAATCGCACTGAGTGTATTCATCAAAGGCTGTAACATGGTTGCAGAACTTGAAAAAGACTGGTTTTGTTTTTGTAAAGCAAGCCTTATTTGTTCATTTGAGCTGCCTATCTCTTCTTTCATATATTTAATATAGCCAATAAGCTCCACATGTTCATCACTGTAGCGATGTACATTGGATTTTATTTTCTTTGCTTCAGGAAGTAATCCTTCTCTAATGTAATACAAGATCGTCGACTTAGGTACATTTGTTTTGGCAACAAGTTCAGATATTTTATATTCCACATTAAGCCTTAGTCATTAATTTTATTTTAAGTATTATAGCATATAATCTTAAAACGTAAAGTTCAACTTAACGTTTTTGAAAATGATACATAGAATAAGGAAAAAAATGGCACACATACAATTACCTGAATTTGAAGACATGTCCACAGAAATTCAAAAGAGAGCTCAACCGATATTAGAAAAAACTGGGCAGCTAGGTGATATATTTAAACTGTTAGCAGTGGATGAAAAGATCTATTTTGCAACAGATGGAATGATTCAAAAGTATCTATTGGATGAAACAACGCTTTCTTATGATACAAAAGAGTCTATCGCCCTACTCATCTCCATAGAGAATGGCTGTAAAATGTGTGTGGATGTTCATAAAGGTATTGCTAAAATGCTTGGTATGACAGACGAACGTATTGAAGAGGTACTCCATGGAATTGATGCGATGAATGTTCCAGAAAGTGAAAAAGCCCTATTGAATTTTTGTATCAAGGCTTCAGGAAAAGAGAATTATAAAATTCTAAAAGAAGAGATAGATGCTTTAAAAGAGATGGGCTATAGTAATGTTCAAATTGTAGAAGCTGTATCTATTACTGGATATTTTAACTATATTAATACCCTTTCAAATGTATTTGGTTTAGGAGAATCATGAAAAAACTTTTTACACTTATAAAGAAATTTCTCATTGGAGTTTGGGATTTTACTTTCTATCTCGTTGGAGCACCGTATGAAGAACAAGCTAAAAAATTGGACTGGGATGAGAAGGACGCTACCTTTAGAGGTCCAGAAAATCCAAAGACTATAAAAACACATTACAAAGCAAATAAAGTGAGTAAAAATTGAAAAGTATAAAAAAAATTATTTTGGTATTGCTATTTTCGTATAGCGCCTTAAACGCTTCTACTATGTTTACATTGTCAGGTATAGATAAGCTCTACCTGGTAGTAGAAATATCAGGTAAAACTGTTCCACTAGCCTATAAAAGCACGATTGTAGAAAGTTTGCAAAGCACTACAAATGAGTTGAAAATAGATACAAAAGGATATGATCCAAGATCTTTAGCAGTATTGATCAATGAAAAAAAAGTCAATGATACAACCATTGTTAACATTCAACTACTCATCGGTGAAGAAGTGAAGCGGCTTGGCAGTAATGAGAAAACATTTGCCATAACGTATCAAAGCATGGGACACTTCCTGTACAACGATGGTGATGATGTTGAAGATCTATTTGAAGACACCTTTGACACAATGCTTGCAAAATTTTCAGAACAATACATTGAAGAAAACAAAAAGATCACTAAAGTCGTCATCAATGAAGAGAACTTTGCATCTGAAATGAAATATGAGACAAATTATGACGAAGCAGTGAAAAAATCTAAAAAACTAGAAAAAAATATTATGCTAGTACTGGTGTCGAATTACTGTCCTTGGTGTCGTAAATTTGAACAAAGAGTATTGCTTAAAGAAGAGGTTAATACTATCATACAGAAGAACTATATCCCTCTTATCATTAATAAAGAAAAAGATCCATATCCAAAAGAGTTTGATACAGGTTTTACCCCTATCGTACATTTCTTAGACTTCAAAACACAAAAAAGCTATAAGAATGTTATAGGTTACAACAATAAAGATGAATTCACCTATATACTTAAAACAGATACTCAAGCACAATAAAAAAGAAAAACATACGAAATAAATATAGCATATCTCGTATGTTTAAGTAGCGTTAGAAATACGCTATTGGAATTACTAAGCTAGATCAAACCGATCCAGGTTCATAACCTTCGTCCACGCAGCTACAAAATCATGGACAAAGCGCTCCTGCGCATCCAAACTTCCATAAACTTCAGCTAGTGCACGTAACTGAGAATTTGATCCAAAGATCATATCAACTCTTGTACCGGTCCACTTGGGCTCTCCTGTCGCACGATCACTACCTTCAAATATATCTTCATCTTCTGTAACTGCCTTCCATTTTGTGCCCATGTCAAGCAGATTGACAAAGAAGTCGTTTGTAAGTGACTCTGACTGCTCGGTAAAGACACCATGCTGTATTTGATCCGTATTGGTATTCAAAACACGCATACCCCCAACAAGAACAGTCATCTCAGGTGCACTTAGCGTCAGCAATTGCGCCTTATCTACCAGTAGCTCTTCCGCAGATACGGAATATTTGGTCTTAAGATAATTACGGAATCCATCGGCAACCGGTTCTAATACGTCAAAGGATAGCTCATCGGTTTGCTCTTTCGAGGCATCCATACGTCCCGCTGTAAATGGCACAGTTAAATTATGTCCAGTATTCTTTGCTGCATGCTCTATACCTGCACAACCTGCTAAAACGATCAGGTCAGCAAGCGAAACTTTTTTCCCATCAGACTGTGCATTATTGAACTCACCTTGGATAACTTCAAGTGCGGAAAGTACTTTTGAAAGTTGATTTGGCTGGTTTACTTCCCAATCTTTCTGCGGGGAGAGACGAATGCGTGCACCGTTCGCACCGCCACGTTTATCTGAACCGCGGAAAGTAGATGCAGACGCCCAGGCAGTTGAAACCAATTCGGCTACAGAAAGTCCGGAATCAAGGATCTTAGCCTTAAGCGAGGTGATGTCTTCTTCATCGATCAGTTCATGGTCAACCACAGGGATAGGATCTTGCCATATGAGTTCTTCATCAGGAACTTCTGAACCAAGATAACGTGCCCTTGGTCCCATATCACGATGTGTCAGCTTAAACCAGGCACGGGAAAATGCGTCTTGAAACGCATCCGGATCTTCATAGAAACGTCTTGCAATTTTTTCATAAGCAGGGTCGAAACGTAGAGCGAGGTCCGTAGTCAACATAGTTGGTACATGACGCTTCGATGGATCGTAGGCATCAGGTATAGAATTAGCACCTGCACCATTTGTCGGGATCCACTGATGGGCACCAGCAGGGCTCTTAGTCAGCTCCCATTCATATCCGAACAAATTCCATAAGAAGTTGCTACTCCATTTCGTCGGAGTGGATGTCCAGGTGACTTCCAGTCCACTACTGATCGTATCAGCGCCTTTACCTTTACCATAACTGCTTTTCCATCCCAGTCCCTGCTCTTCAATACCAGCAGCTTCCGGCTCAGGGCCAACATGAGCCGCATCACCAGCACCATGGCATTTTCCAAAGGTATGACCACCGGCGATCAACGCAACCGTCTCCTCGTCATTCATAGCCATACGTGCGAAAGTCTCACGGATATCTTTGGCGGCAGCAAGTGGATCAGGATTACCATTTGGACCTTCCGGATTTACATAGATCAAGCCCATCTGTACTGCCGCAAGAGGGTTTTCCAGTTCTTCATGGTCATCAGAGTAACGCTTATCATCCAACCAAGTGCCTTCTGTTCCCCAATAGATATCCTTTTCCGGCTCCCAGATATCTTCGCGTCCACCAGCAAAACCGAAGGTCTTTAATCCCATCGATTCCATCGCAACATTACCCGCAAGGATCATCAGATCAGCCCAAGAGATCTTTCTGCCATATTTCTGCTTGACTGGCCAGATCAGCCTACGTGCCTTATCAAGATTAACATTGTCGGGCCAGCTGTTAAGAGGTGCAAATCGCTGGTTCCCACTCCCCCCACCGCCACGTCCATCACCACTACGGTAAGTACCGGCACTGTGCCATGCCATACGAATGAACAATGGCCCATAATGGCCAAAGTCCGCCGGCCACCAGTCCTGTGAATTGGTCATCACTTCAATGAGATCCTGTTTTACTGCTTCAAGTTCAAGACTTTTGAATTCTTCTGCATAATTAAAATCATCATCCATGGGGTTTGAGAGAGAAGAGTGTTGGTGCAAAATATCGAGTTTTAACTGGTTAGGCCACCAGTCCTGGTTTGATGTGCCACCGCCGGAAGTGTGTTGCATAAGTTTTTTATTATCAAACATGGCATCCTCCTTAAAGGGTTAGGGTTTGATTGAAAGATGCCATAAAAGACATCTAAACCATATGACGATTAGTAAAAGTGTTCACCGTTAGAGAATCCTTCTTTTTTTACTTTAACATTGAATCCAACATCAAAAGTATATTTTCAAAACTGCTACATTATTATTTACAAATGCTCAGTCACCTTATAATTCACTATTGTAATATAATAAACTTAAATAAAGGAAAAAAATTATCCTTTAGTTTATTTTATATAATCAACAATCTTTTTATAATTTCTCAACGATACTATTCCTACCAAGACGATAAATATCAAAATCATTAGCAATAAAAAGTCTGCCTTTATAGTTATGCTTTATTTCATTATAAAGTACTTCTACACCTTCTGTACTATTCTTGTTATATCTGGGATTAATATGTGAGGCGATTAGGTTCTTGACACTTCTTTTCTGGACTACCATACCAAGTTCTTTTGCAGTAGTATGCATAATCTTTACCTGAAGATGATCATAATCCTCCTGTGTATAGGTGCACTCATGTACCAGAAGATCAATCTCTTCAAGATATCTTCCCAAAATGTCTGGTCTACAGTTGTCCCCTGCTATGATTAATGACCTTCCTGGTATAGGTTCAAGAGTAAAATCCACTGCTTTCAGCTCTTTTCCTTGTAAAATAATATTATTACCTTTTTGCAATTTACCATAGAGTGCTGATGGCTCCAAGCCCATGGCTCTTAATTTTTTTTCATTTATCTTATTGGTAATATCATTCTCTTTGATATAAAATGCAAAGCTCTCTACAGAATGTTCAAGCGCCAATACTTTTAATGTAAACTTGTCAAAAACAAAAGAATCATCTGCTTTAAATTCAATAATCTTCAACTCATAACCCAAATTAGCTAATGAAACATCCAATACACACTCAAGAAACTTTTTAATACCTTTTGGACCATAGACTGTTAAAGGTCTGAAAGCTGTATCAAGTTTTTTAGAACTCAATAACCCTGGAAGGCCATAGTAATGATCACCATGCATATGCGTAATAAAAATAGTCTCAAGCTTACCACTAGAGAGCCTGCTTCGCATGATCTGATGCTGTGTGGCTTCACCACAGTCAAAGAGATACCATTTATTATCCTGCTCAAATTCCACTCCAAGTGCAGAGACATTTCTCTCTTTCGTTGGTTTTCCGGCACTCGTACCTAAAAATGTTAATTTCAAGAGATGCTCCTTAGTCTATGTCAGGTCAATTTCTTTCTTTCCATGCATGCCAAACAGAATAAATATCACTTTTCTGTTTTGGCAGCATCATTGTTATCACAATGTTTTCTAGCATTTCAATCACTAAAAAATATATAGCTATATGAAATAAAAGATTGTTTTCAAATCCAAGTAACATCACAACACCTGCACTCATCAGTACGGCTGATAATTTAGTGATCCATGTATGATAGCTGGCAAGCTTTCCAAACTTTACAAGAGAAAAAACAGCAGGCAGTATATAGATAACAATCGCTGAGATAATATAGTAGATCTCCCCTTTAAGAAGATCAGGCCATAACCACCAGGCAGCAAAAGGTGTACTAAGGTAAGTTAGAATATCTCCATAGCTATCAAGTCTGGCACCTAGTTCACTGGTCTGATCCAACATCCTTGCTATGATTCCATCAAGTACATCTGAGAGTAGCATTAGTCCAAAAAGTATAAAAAAGAGCGTTGGCATACCAAACCACCCAGTAAGTAGCAAAAATGGTGCTGCTATAATACGAAAAAGACTCAATAAATTTGGGATATTTGTTAACATAATTGATGCTCCTCTTTCTATATTATACTGATAATGTGTAATAAAGTTAAATAGGAGGGTCAATGAATGAAGTTTTGTGAAGTATATTTTTAAAGTATCTTACTCTGTATGAAACTCTATCAAATCAATTTTACAATTAAGGGTAAAGAGGAACATTACCTCTTTACCCTTAGAAGATTACTTAATCTTGATCTTTTTAGTCTCTTTTTTACTTCTTTTCATCTTCGGTATCACTACTTCAAGTACACCATCCTGTGAATTTGCCTCAATATTTTCAATATCTGTATTATCTGGAAGAGTAAAGCTTCTTTGAAACTTACCATAAGAGCTCTCCTTCTTATGGTAGTCTTTCTTTTTAACTTCTTTCTTCGTTTTTCTTTCACCTGAAATAGTCAAGATATTACCCTTAATATCTACATGGATATCCTTTTTTTTGACACCTGGAAGATCTACCTCTACATGATAGGCGTACTCTCCTTCTCTCGTATTTACAGACGGTGAAAAGTCGGAAACATTTGAAAAATCATTGCTCATATCCTGTAATTTTAATGCATCCGACAATCTACCTTCAAACTCTCTAAACTCATTTAATGGATCAAATTTTGTTAATAACATTCTTTCTCCTTCTTCAATTAATTTATTATATTAGTATATAACTATTTCATATAGATGTCAATCATATTTATAAACTCAAGAGAACACAATATGCTATACTTTAACCTAGTAGTTAACTGCTTATGAAAATAAAGAAACAAATGATTGAAAGGAGCAAAGTATGAGAGCTTTAATTATCAGTGCAGATCTTTTTGAAGACTCTGAATTAGAAATGCCCTATAAATATCTTAGAGAGTTAGGTATAGACATCGATATCGCTTCTTTTAAAAAAGGTACTATCATTGGTAAACATGGCTTTAATGCAGAGGTTACCATAACCCTTGATGAAGTAGATCCAAAGCAGTATGACATACTGATTCTTCCCGGAGGGAAAGCCCCTGCTATGATACGTAAAGAGCCAAAAGCGTTAGAAATTTCCCGATACTTTCTTGAGGAAAACAAACTTGTTGCAGCCATATGTCATGGTCCGCAAATATTGATTTCAGCTGGTTTACTGAAAGGAAGAGTTGCTACAGGTTATAAAAGCATTGCAAAAGAGTTAAAAGATGCCGGTGCAATATATAAAGATATGGAAGTAGTCGTAGATAAAAACCTGATCACTTCCAGACAACCTTCAGATCTGAATACTTTTATGGAAGCAATTAAACAGTATTTACATAAGGTTCATTCCAGAAAAAATGTCATAAAGAGAAACAACGAGTAAAATCAAATTTTCTCCAACATTGATCTGTTAGCTTGATACATAATTAGCTACTCTTTTACTATACCCTTCATAAACTGCTGCAAGTCTGTCGGGAACGGAAAAATCACAGTATTTGTTTTATCACTGGAGATATCACTCAGAGTCTGTAGATAACGTAGCTGGATTCCCAATGGGTTTTTAGCTAGAATTTCAGCCGCTTTAAGAAGATTCTCACTTGCTTCGAGTTCTCCCATTGCGTTGATTACTTTGGCACGTCGTTCCCGCTCTGCCTCCGCCTGTCTGGCAATAGCACGTACCATACTCTCATCAAGATCAACATGCTTAATCTCAACATTGGCGATCTTGATCCCCCAGGCATCGGTCTGCTTGTCCAATATCTCCTGAATATCAAAGTTCAATTGTTCACGTTCTGAAAGCATCTCATCAAGTTCATGTCGACCCAGAACGGAACGCAGCGTTGTTTGTGCAAGTTGGCTGGTAGCATCATAAAAGTTCTCTACCTGAATGATCGCTTTTTCAGGATCAACAACACGAAAATAAACAACAGCATTGACATGTACGGAAACATTGTCATGGGAAATGACATCCTGCGTCGGGACATCCAAAACAATGGTACGAAGATCCACCCGCACCATTTTTTGTATACCCGGTATCAAAATGATCAGCCCCGGTCCTTTTACACCGGTAAAGCGGCCAAGGGTAAAGACCACTCCTCGCTCGTATTCACGTAAAATACGGATGGCAGATACTAATAAAATAATCAGTATCATTACGATATAAACAGTACTCATTGGTATCATAGTTAACATAATTTACTCCTTTATTGGATTGACGTGCAGTACTAATCCTGAAAGACTCTCTACACGTACTTTTTGACCGACTTTTAATGTAGTATTAGAATCAGCATACCATATTTCACCATGACAGCGTACACGGTACCTTTTATCATTTAATTCAACTACTTCGGCAGTAGCACCAACCATTTCATCGACACCTGTTACTATTTTTACAGACCTGGACCTTATGAGGAAGTGGAGAACAAAGATGAAAAAGCCCAGACTAACCAGAGAAAAAGCAATTATCAAAGGTATGGACACTCTGCTACCTAGCGTATCGGCATCAAAAAGAAGTAATGAACCAAAGGCAAAAGCAAGAACACCGCCAATACCCAAAATACCAAATCCTGCGATAAAAACTTCAGCAACCATAAAAGCTATGCCCAAAATGATTAACAACAATCCCGCATAATTAAAAGGTAGCATATTCAATGCATAAAGTGCTATGATTCCTGAGATCATCCCAATCACTCCTGGAAATATCGATCCCGGATTCATTAATTCAAAAAAGATACCGTATATGGCTATAACAAGAAGCATATATGCGATGTTAGGATCAGTAATGATAGATAAAAACTTGATCTTCCAGTCAGGTTCAAAGGTCTGTATTAGCGCGCCTTCGGTTCTGAGTATGATATTATTTCCAGAGATAGTCACACTTCTACCTTCAAGTTTACGCAACAGTTCATTTCTATCCTCAGCAATCAGGTCGATGACTCCATAGTTTAAAGCATCTTTGGCAGAAATACTTTTACCCTCTTTTACTGCCTCCACAGCCCATGAGATATTACGCTCATTTAATTCAGCAAGACTTTTGATGTAAGCCATAGCATCATTGATCACTTTTTTCTCTAGAGCAGATGGACTACTATTGTTTAAATCTGTGATCATCGGTGTGGGCATCAGGCTGACTGGAGTAGCAGCACCAAGATTTGTTCCAGGTGCCATAGCTGCCACATGAGAAGCATAAATAAGATAGGTACCTGCACTTGCGGCATGTGCACCTTTGGGAGAGACATAAGTAATGACAGGAAAGGTACTGTTTGTAATCTCCTGTATCATTTCCCTCATAGAGGAAGAGAGACCTCCTGGCGTATCCAGTTCGATCAGTATCATCTGGGCATTTTGAAGCACTGCAGCTGCCATTCCCTCTTTGAGATAGTTACTGCTTGCAGGACCAATAGCTCCTTTTATCTCTAATTTCATGATCGTAGAAGTGCTAGCTAAAAGTGGTAAAAATGTTATGAATAACAAAAAAAATAAACGTTTCATCTTATACACCTCTCAATCAGTTTTAAAGATAAGTAAAGTCTATAATATCAGATATGTAAAAGAAAAGTCAATATCTTTCTGCTAAAATATATTCAAGGTACCTCTTGAGACTCTGCAAAATCTTAGGGGTTTTAGGAGCATTCCTTTATATTATTTTATGGAGATGTCACATGGAAAACTATATATATAATACCAATATTGGAACCTTTGAAATTCGACAGACGGGTCATTTACTTTATCAACTCTGGATAGAAGAAGAACTTCTTGGTGAATATGCAAGTGCTGAAATTGCAGCTGCAGATGTAGCTGCTTTTGATACTGACTATAAGGAATGGGACCAACTAAAAGATGAACTTAACAATGTACCAAGCAGTCTTGCCCAATGGACTACGGTTACTGAGGAAGCACCTCGTAAGTAATGCCGTACTCTCTTAGCCCGAAATTCATCGCTGACTGCCATCTAGGAAAGCTTGCAAAGTACCTACGTATTATGGGAATAGACACTCTTTTTTTCCCTCACATAGAAGACGATAAGCTTATTATTATCGCCAATGACGAAAATCGTATTATCATCACTCGAGACCGAGAGCTGTCAAAACGTAAAAATGCGCCTACACTTTTTTTGGAGCCTACAGATACCAAGGCACAACTCAAAATACTGATCGACTACTATGAACTAAAAGAACATCCTGCACCCTTCAGCAGATGCATCGTCTGCAACACTCAGCTTCAGGTCATAGAAAAGGAGAAGATCATAAATAGACTACCTGAAAAAGTCAAAAAGTATTTCGACTATTTCGAGTACTGTCCTACCTGTGATCGCATCTACTGGCAAGGAGACCATTACAGACATATGATGGAGTTTTTGGAAGAAGTATTAAAAGAATCTGACAAAAGTACTTGCTGATTCAAATCTCTTCATATTCCAATTCAAAGTGATACTCTGAAAAATTTCTCTCAAGCATTTGCTCTATCTTCTCACGATACTGTGCTGCCTTAAGAGAGTTTTGAGAAAGGAAGACAAAAGCGATATCAGCCTCTTTTGCGTATTCACCACTGATATCAATCACAGAAACATTAAATGATTTAAGCTTCTCTTTCATACTGTTCGTGACACTTCTACGTCCTTTGAGTGATTGGACATAAGGTAGTTCCTAATGGATGATACAACTACAGATAATCATAAATTTCTCATATCTTTTTTTGTTTGCTTTTATTGGCTAGAAGTTTCAACTTCTCTTCTACAAGATAGTTGATACTTTCTTTTGGGAAATGACCATTTTTATCTTTTTTACCACTTGTTTTCCCTGTGAGTATTTCCATCCCCTCATCTACACTCTCAATAGCATAGATCTTAAAGATACCCTTTTTTACAGCTTCGAGCACTTCTTCTTTAAGCATGAGATGTTCTACATTGGATGCCGGAATAATAATGCCATTGCTTAATTCATCATCTACCAGACGACAAATATCAAAAAAACCTTCTATTTTTTCATTGATACCCCCTACTGCCTGTACTTGACCATTTTGATTAACTGAACCTGTCACAGCAATTGATTGGTCTAAAGGTACTTCACTCAGTGAAGAAAGTAAAGTAAACAGCTCCGCACATGAAGCACTGTCACCATCAATTTTTCCATAAGATTGTTCAAAGACGAGTGTTGCTGTTATGCTTAGAGGAAAATCTTTTGCATAGCTAGCAGCTAGATAAGCTGAAAGTATCATCATTCCTTTATCATGTGTCGGACCACTTAGTTTTACTTCTCTCTCAATATTGATCACACCACCTTTACCAAGTCTAGTTAATGCAGTTATCTTTGATGGATGACCAAAAGAGAAGTTTCCAAGATCAAGTATAGCAACACCATTGATTTGGCCTATCGCAGACCCCTTTGTCTCAATAAGTATCGTTCCTCTCTGAATCGCTTCATACATCTTATCTTTAATTCTGTCAGATCTCTCTATCTTCTCCATAATTGCTTCATTTATTTCAGGTCTGCCGATCTTTGTCATCTTTTTCTGTGCAGCAATAAAATCAGCTTCCTGTAATAAGTCTTTCAAACCACCCAAGTGTGTTGAAAGTTTTTGGCTGTCTTCTACCAAACGTGAACTATATTCAATAACTTTTCCTACAGCTTCTTTGTCTAATGGTAAAAGAGCATTATCTTTTGCCATCATACCGATCATCCTTGCATAAAGCTGACTGTTTTCATCATTACGCTCTGTTTCATTTTCAAAATCTGCATTGATCTTAAAGAGCTCTCTAAATTCAGGATCATAGTTATATAGTAAATAGTAGAGTATTCTATCACCTATCAGTACTATCTTGACATCTAGTTCAATGGTTTCAGGTTCCAAGGAGAGCGTACTAATCAAACTCAAAGAATGACCAAGAGATTCAATACGGATCTCTGAAGATTTCAACATTCTTTTC
>NZ_JBFFOH010000024.1:0-26138 GCF_041562805.1 Sulfurovum sp.
CATAGCTCTACCATGTGCTGTGATGTTGCCTTTTGTGTCCAGTGCACCCAGTTCATGTAGAAGCTTTGTAGCGTGGGTGATGGATGTGGCAGGAGGTATATCCATCCATGAAAGCGTTTCCATAGAATCATTACCCCAAAGCGCAAGTTCAAGGAGCATTTGACTAAGATCTGCTGAGAGTATTTCCGGTACATCATGTTGTAAAAGTATTTTAGATCTATGCCAGAGATGATAGGCTTTTCCTGCAGATAAACGTCCGGCACGTCCAGCCCTTTGTGTGGCTGAATCTTCAGATATAAAACTACTTTCAAGTTTGTTCATTCCTGAAAATGGGTTAAATACTGAGATATTCTGAAGCCCGGCGTCTACAACTATCTTAATACCCTCAATAGTTAAAGAAGTCTGGGCTATGTTGGTACTGAGTACGACTTTTCTAAATCCTGCAGGTGGGGATTTTATGGCTCTGTCTTGAGCCTCTTTATTTAAATTACCATAGAGTGTTGAGATATACATATCTTTAGGTTTAGCGCTATTTAGATATTTCTCAACCGCTTTTATTTCTTTGACACCAGGTAGAAATACAAGAATATTTCCTTCCTCATCTTGGATGATCTTATGTAGTAGTCTATGGACAAATACAGGTAACTCTTTTTTAGTGGGTGCGACAGTATCTGGAGGTAGGTAGATACGCTCTACAGCGAAAGTACGTCCTTCACTTTGAATAATAGGTGCATTGTCTAAGAGCTTGGAAATCGCAGAAGTATTGAGTGTCGCAGACATAATGAGAATTTTTAGATCTTCTCGTAAAATGGCTTGTGATTCCAGTGATAATGCCAAAGACAGATCTGCATGTAATGAACGCTCATGAAACTCATCAAAAATGATGAGTGCTATATCTTCTAAGCTTGGATCATGTTGAAGTTTACGTGTGAGTATGCCTTCGGTGACGATGAGTATCTGGGTCTCATGACTCTGGACGGATTCCATTTTTATCTGATATCCGATACGTTTACCCACCTTCTCTCCCAAAAGTTCAGCCATACGCTGAGCTGAAGTACGTACAGCCAAACGACGGGGCTCCAGCATAATGATCTTTTTGCCTTTTAACCATGGTTCATCAAGTAGTGCAAGTGGTAAAACGGTGGTTTTACCGGATCCTGGTGGTGCTTGTAGGACTAAACTTTGGTACTGATGAAGTTTCTCTTTGACTTCTGGTATGACTTGGTTAATGGGTAGGGTTTGCATATTGTATATGTAGAGTACCTTTTTGTGAATTTTATCCAAATAAATGGAGGTATACAATAAAATGTGTATAATCTTCTCTTTTAAAAATAAGATATTACACACAAACTACAGAGTGAGTGTGTATCTTAAAGCATACAATTTAAAGGAAGTACTTTGTCCAAAATTAATAAAAGATCTATCTTTATACCCGTACTATATTTGCTTCTAAGTTCTCTACTTTTTTCTGCAAGTGCTGAAATGGCGAGTCAGGGAATGCTAAGCATAGTCCTAGGGGCTTTTATAGCGGGGATACTGCTTACATTTACACCTTGTGTCTTGCCTATGGTACCTATAGTTTCCAGTATTATTGCGGGGCAGGGTGAGGATGTGACCAAGACAAAGGCAGTGATGCTGGCTGTGTCTTATGTCTTGGGAACCACAGTGACTTATGCCATCATGGGTGCATTGGCAGGCGCTACAGGTGAACAGTTACAGTCATATTTCCAAAATGTTTGGGCGATTACTGCGATCAGCATAGTGTTTGTTGTAATGGCTCTTTCTATGTTCGGACTTTTTACCATTCAACTACCATCATTTATACAGTCTAAACTCAATGCGGAAACTCAAGGTATTAAGGGTGGAAATATGGGAATGGTATTTTTACTTGGGATGATCTCTGCACTTATCTTGGGTGCCTGTGTCTCACCTGTGCTTATCTCATTTTTATCTGTAGCCATTTCTACATCTGATGCAACACTTGGTGCCCTAACCATGTTCTTTTTGGCTCTTGGAATGGGTGTACCATTGATACTTTTAGGGTTTGGTGCAGGGTATCTCATTCCTAAAGCAGGGGAGTGGATGGATAAAGTGAAGTACTTCTTTGGCGTTTTACTTCTTGGCGTTGCTATAGAGATATTTTCAACTTTAGAACTTGTAAATACACTATTTCTTTGGGGTGTGTATGCTGTGGGTATTAGTATTTATTTGGGTGCGACGCAGCGATTAAGTTTAAAAAGTACAGGATGGGAAAAACTCCAAAAAGCCTTTGCCACGGTGTTACTCATATGGGGTACCATACTTCTTGTAGGTGCAGGGTATGGAGAACAAGATATCTATCATCCGCTGCCTAAGACTTCGATAACATATGTACAGGGTGATAGTAAAGTAAAACTTTCTGGTGCAATGCCTTTTGAAGAGATAGCCAACTTTACGGCTTACGAGATAAAAAGACGTCAAGCCATGGATGAGGGAAAAACAATGATAATTTTCTTTCATACAGATACCTGTCCGGTCTGCAAGCATATGAGGGATACTACATTCAAAGACAAAAGAGTGCAGGAGAAACTCAAAAATAATTATGTAGCCGTGAGTGTAAATATGAGCGATAAAACAGATAAGAAGATAGATGAACTTAAACAAATGTTCCAGGTTTTTGGACCTCCGGGTTTTGTGTTTTTAGATTCAGAGGGTAAAGAGTTGAAGAATGCAAAGTTTTACGGTTATCAAGAACCGGAAGAATTTTATGATACACTCGATTTGATAGCAGAATAACAGACTCTCTAACGTATAGATATATAATAGTAAAGGTAGATCATGGGAAAACAATATAAAGCACTCACCGGGAAAGATATAGATTTTATTAAACAGCAAAAGCTTTTTTATATAGCAAGTTGCAGTGGTCAAGAGGTAAACCTTTCGCCCAAAGGGTATGACTCTATACGTGTACTTGATAAGTCAACCTTACTCTACCTGGATTTTCCAGGTTCAGGCAGCAGAACCTATAGAGATGCCATGGCAGGTGGAGAGTTTACCCTTGTATTTAATGCTTTTACTGGACCTCCCATGATACTAAGAGTATTTTGTAAAGCAGAGGCCCTGGAGAAAGACGATACACGTTTTGAAGGCTATTTGAGTCATTTTGGCATTGATGGTTCCTATATTAGACAACTATTTGTGTTTGATGTGTACGCTGTTGAAAGCAGTTGCGGTATGTCTGTGCCTCACATGAAGTATGAAAAAGAGCGTAACAGTCTAAAAAAATGGGCTAAAAACTTGGCAGAAGATGGATCTTTGCAAAACTATATAGACGACCATAAAGTGCCACCCTCATTACAAGATCTTGATACTATAGATGAGACTTTATCTTAGCAGTAATCTATAGCATGAAGAAAATAATCATATTACTATTTGGATTAGTTACTTTTAGTACTGCAAATACTATACGGGCCGATGTTACAGCTGTGACGACACAAGGCAACAGTGGGGCATACACCTTTAAAGTGACACTCAAAAGTACAGAGACTGGATGTGGTCAATATGCTGATTGGTGGGAAGTCGTAAGTGAAAAAGGTGAGTTGCTTTACAGACGGATACTTGTGCATTCTCATCCTGATACACAACCTTTTACGCGTTCAGGTGGGAAAATATCTGTAAAGCCAAGTGAAATGATCTATGTTCGGGCACATATGAACAAAGAGGGGTATGTGGGGAATGTTTTTAAAGGAAGTGTCCATACAGGATTTGAAAGAGTTACAAATTTACCTCATTTTCCAAAAGACCTCGAAAAACAGGAACCTTTACCTACAGGCTGTTTATTTTAGCTATAATTTTTCAAATCAGAACGAAGGATATATCATGATGGATGAATCGTTAAATGTATTAGGCGAACCTTTAGAGCCTTGCAGTTTAAATCCTCTTACTGGGTTTCATAGAGATGGATCGTGTAATACAGGTGATCATAATCCTGCTGTACATGCAGTATGCATCTATGCGACAGAAGAGTTTTTAGCGTACTCCAAAAAAGCAGGGAATGATCTTTCTACGCCTATGCCGGAGTATAGTTTTGCCGGGGTACAACCTGGACAAAGCTGGTGTCTTGGCGGACATAGCTTTGTTAAAGCTCATATGGATGGTATGGCACCCCAGATCTTTATACATGCTACACATAAACGTATGCTGGATCTAATAGATTTGGAAACATTGAAGCAATATGCTATTGATCTATAGAGTGATCAGAGACTATAGAATGTTTTGTGGATTGTAGAAGTTCACAGAGTAAATCGTACGATCCGTCTCCACCGTTAAGAAGAATGACTTTCTGTTTGGGGACGGCGGATGGAACCGTACGATATTTAACAGTGACATTTTCATCATCTGCATTCAGAGCAGGGAAGACTAAATATAGTCCTCTAATAGGAAGTGTTGCCAGAAATGATTTCATAGCACTCTGCTTGCAAAAGTGATAAGCCTCTTACTTTATGTATGCCACCTGGATTTCCAGATTTTTACTTAGTCGTCGCATTTCTGCTATGCTTCCGTAACTCCTACCACGTATAAAACATACTGACTCATCTTTTATCTCCTAAACTCTAGGAGTATTGTCACTGATTAAGTGTAACTAACTTGTGTGTAATATGTGTGTAGTTTAGTAGATCTCTTTTTGTGCCATTTGGAATCATGATTTCTCATTTTCATTTGGTGGTAAGGGAACAAAATATCCTATGAGAAGAAGAAGTGATCCTACCACAATAAAGGAAATGATCCTTTCAATCGTACCGGAACTTGAAAGTTCAACAAAAAAGAGTTTAAGTACTACCAGTATCAAGAGCCCAAAGCCGGCTAACCATAACGGACGCTTTTTATATCGCTTAGATAAAAGCATCAAGCCAATCGCAATAACACTCCACAATATCGAAAGTCCTGTTTGAAAATAGATATTTTCCCATAAGCTGACCAGGGTGTAGTTAACATCTTTAAAATGATGTACAGTACGGGCAAAAATTACACTGGCTAAAAGTGTACCCATGAAAGCCAACAAGCCATACAATGCTATTTTTGTGTTATCTGCAAAAGAATTTTTGTTGGAGTATAGCCAGTAAAACATCGTAGCTAAACCTAGAACTTGCAGCATATCCAAAGGATTGAGAAGAGGGATATAAGGAAAGCTATCATGTTCTTGAGCAGTACGCAAGGCAAAAAATTCCCAAAGCATAAGCACAGTGGCCAATCCACCTACACCTATGAGTTGATAAGTACTACGATACCTTTCTAGCCACACTGTATATTTTTTAGGTACAAGTAATAAGAGTGAGAAGAACAATGGTACTGTGGCCAGAGCTATAAGGGTAACACTTTTACCCATTAACAAGAGTTTGGCATGATAGTGTAGCTCCAGGCTAAGCACTATGGTTATAAACCAGAGACTAAGGATGTGTATCTGTTTTGTGTATTTCCATAGGGTATCATACTGGTAAAGAAGCAGATAGTTAACTACTGTAAAAATACCTAATGCCAAAGCGCCAAAACCTTCAAAAGGATGTGGCATATAGACGGTATCTGCCATTTCCATAAAGAAAAGAAGCATGCCAAAGACCAAATACCCCTGTAATGTATTGATGAGCAGTTTCCAATTCAAGAGTTTTGTGGCTATGAAGAGCAGCAAAGCTCCTAACGTGAGAGAAAAGAGCATTGCATGACTATAGATCATGTCAAATCTCATAAATTCTGATGGCGTACTTGTAAACCATAAGATGATAGATAAACTTATCAAAACTTCAGGTATATATCTATCTAGTTTAGAGAGCTGTTCTTGATGTTTATTTAAGAGATAAGAGGCGGTAAGCGCCGCTATGATTATGATAATATACCCTAAGTATTCTGCAAACATAATACCGTATCCACTCACATTATAAGGATAAACAGCAATAGAAAGTAGTAGCAGGAATTCTCCAAAATACTTAGCGTAAGGCCTGGCTTGTTTTAGTGCTATCCAAATAATAGCAGCACTCTCTAATGACCATAATGCAGCAGAAACGTCAGCATCAAACACGTATGGTATAGCTATGGTATAGAAAACCACGCCTAAGGCTAAAAATGCTTGGGATAAAAGATGGGTTCTTTCTTTGTTTCTTAATAATTTTGAAAGTATGAAATACAGTGTTCCCACAACAATCGCAGAGTATGCTTCACCATATTCAATTGTATTAACTAAGTTGAGTTGCAGAGGAAAGGCAACTAAGGGTAAACCAAACACCAGTGTGCCGTCTACAAAGTTTTTTGGCTTAAATGGGTGTTTGACCGTGAAGAGTATAGAGATGGATAGATACATTAAAAAATAGAGTATAAGGAATGGTTCTGTTGTACTAAAGAGATCTGAACGATAGCGCAACACGCCCCAGCTACTTGCGATGACAAAAGTAAATAAAAACCCTACAACATTCAGTATACGCCAAGAACGATACCACGCCACTATAAAGACACCCAAATTAAGTAAAACATAATAGCTAAAAAGCATGATATGTGATCCCTCTCCGCTAGAGGTCAAGATGGGTACTAAAAAGCCGCCTGCTGTAGCAAATAGTGCTAAAGGCAAAGCATCTTCTATGACTGCCAATACTGAACCTAAGACTACGACTAAAAGCATCAAGCCAAAAGCGATGTCAAGTGAGAGCAGAGCATAAAATTTGGATGCTGCATAGATAACCAAATAGAGCATAGCTATGCCAAGTCCTTGCAATATCTGTCCATAAGCACCTTCTCTATCTTTAAGTTTCCATCCAAGGACTATAAGAACCACAGCCAATACTGCTATGCTAAGTAGTCTTACTTGCATACTTATAATGCTATGCTCAGCGGCATATTTCACTAAAAATGCCAATCCAAAGAAGAGTATGACACCACCTATACGTACAAGTAGATTGCCTCCGGTGAAGTAATTTGTAATGAATGATTCTAGTTTGGAAGGCTCTTGTTGTCTTGGATGACTATATACTTGTTTAAATGTTTCCTCACTGTTGGGTACATCTTCAATTGCCAGTGTTTCAGTATTGTCATCCACAGTATCTTTTTCATGCTCTACAACTGTTTTTTCCTTTATAAAAATGTTTTGTGTTTTCGCTGTCTTTTCATAAGGTTTTTTATCTTTTATAGTATATACAAGCTTTTCAAGATGTTTTATTCTACTCTGTAGTAGAAAAATCCAGTAAACTAGAATTATGAATAATAGTGCTGATATGTTCATAGCATTCTCCTTATTTAAACGTTTTTATTTAATGTTGATATTAATCTCTTAGAGCATTAAAAATCAGATTTTTCTGTTCTATGTTTTGGTAGTTCCTCAACACAGGTAAGCTCATAGATCCACTGTTGCAAATCAAGCATATCTTCATAGATCTTGAAGTTCCTGTCTATGATGGATTCAGAGTGAAATGTTTCATCGGGTGGGAATGTTGTATAGGCATACATGGCGCCATAGAGGTAAAGATAGGCATACCTGTCCTCTTTATCCAATCCTAAAGGATAGCGCTTATACTGGGGCTCCGGTATGCTGTATCCTTTGTTTTTCAGTTCTTCGAGTATGTTGTGTAAAGCTTCTCGTTTTGCATCATTTTTGATGTAGTCTCTGTATGTGCCAAGTAACGGAGCTTTAAAGTTACGTATACCTGTAGCGACAAATATTTCAAACGGGTCATAATGCATATAAAAAGAGCTGCTTTGCATACGATGTGTAGCACCCTGCCAAAAGATGATACCTATACGCTCTTTGATGGGGTCGAGCCTGTGAAACCTGGCATCACGATAGATACGGAAGAGCGATTTGTTGATTTTTGGTATGGCATGAATGGTAGGTACAAGTATCTGCAAATGTTCACCCATCTCTTCTACATACGCTTTATTGGGCGACAGGATATACTTCTCATACTCATCTTTATGTTCATCAAGCCACTCTTTGGAGTTGTTGATAATGATGTTATCGAGGAAATTAAGTCCTTCTTTTGGGAAGCCCGAAAAACAAATAGATGGTAAATTCATTAGACACCTTTTAACTTTTGCCAGACCAGGCCAAGAAGTTCATGAAATACAATACGGGATTTTTCAAGTGCATCAGAGGAAAAGAACTTTGTGTAGTTTGGATGTTGTATGCCTGCCAAATGATTTGTTGGTGCAGGGACAGGATCTAACCCCTCAGCTTTGAAAAAGTTCAATGATCTTGTCATATGAGATGCTGAGGTGACTAAGATGAATGGCTTATCACCCACTAGTTCTTTTGCAGCTCGGGCTTCTTCCTGTGTATCTCTTGGTTCAGGACAAAGTATGATCTTTTCTTTTTTTACACCCAAGGCCAGGGCTAATTTTTCTTGCATCACTGCATGGGTTGTAGGATCAAATAATCCACTGTGCCCTGAAACAATAATGCTCGCTTCTTCGTGTAGCTGATGGTAAAGGCGTATGCCTTCATTGAGTCTTACAACAGAGGTTTCAACTACCTGAGATGTGATGGGTAAACTTTCATCCGTATGATGTCCTCCACCTAGAACATAGATATATTTGATATTTCCAGGGGCTTTGTGAAGTGTTTGAGTGCTAGACTCCAGACTATATAAAAGAGTGTTCGCCACAGGTGGATAGGAAAAGAAAAACAGCCATAAAATACTAAATATAAGCATTGATCTTGCTGGTTTTGTTTTGTTTCTGTAGAGTAATACTAAAGCTAAAACGATGAAAAATACCCCAATAGGAAGGGGCATTAAAAACATAGAAATAAACTTTTTGAGTAAAAAGTCCATTGGTTACTTTACTAGTCTTGTTTCATCAGCTCCAAGTTCCATTATCTGCCAAGGAAGACCTTGTTTGTTCAGTTCTTCCATAAATGGATCAGGATCAAGCTCTTCCATGTTAAAGACACCTTTACCCTGCCACTTGCCTTCAATCATCAGTTTGGCTCCTATCATGGCTGGTACACCTGTTGTATAGCTCACCCCTTGGCTCATCACTTCAGCATAACATTTTTCATGGTCACTGACCTGGTAAATATAGATCGTTCTTTCTTTACCGTCCTTGATACCCTTGGCGAAGATACCGATATTGGTCTTACCTTTAGTTCGTGGTCCAAGACTTGCCGGATCTGGAAGCAGGGTAGCGAGGAACTCCATAGGTACTATCTTCATACCTTTGTGTTCGACTTCTTTAATGCCTAACATACCTACATTTTCCAGACATTTCATATGTGTGAGATAACTTTGTCCAAACGTCATGAAAAATCTGATACGTTTTAGACCTTTGATATGTTTTACCAAAGATTCCATCTCTTCATGGTAAAGCAGGTAACTGTCTTTTGGTCCCACTTCCGGGTAATCCCACACCTGCATGATCTCCATAGGTTCAGTCTCGACCCACTCTCCATTTTCCCAATAACGTCCTTTGGCAGAGACTTCACGAAGATTGATCTCCGGATTGAAATTGGTTGCAAAAGGATACCCGTGATCTCCGGCATTACAGTCAAGAATGTCTATCGTATGTATCTCATCAAAATAGTGCTTTTGTGCATAAGCACAGAAAACATTGGTGACTCCAGGGTCAAAACCAGATCCAAGAAGACCCATAATGTTCGCTTTTCTATATTCTTCAGCTCTTGCCCACTGTTCTTTATACTCAAATTTAGCAGTATCAGGATGCTCGTAATTTGCCGTATCAAGGTAATCTACCTGCATCTCCTCACAGGCATCCATAATGGTAAGGTCCTGGTAAGGCAATGCCACATTGATGACAATACTTGCACCGGTAGCAGCGATGAGTTCTTTAAGTTCAGGTATGGAATCTGCATCCACTGTTCGTGTCTGTATCTGCACACCTATTTTTTCTTTTACATTCGCAGCGATAGCATCACATTTACTTACTGTACGACTTGCAAGTGTGATATCTCCAAAAGTGTCAGCATTCATAGCACACTTAAAAGCAACAACGTTTCCGACACCTCCGGCGCCGATAATAAGGGTTTTTTTAGACATGTGGACTCCAATAAAAGTTATAAGATTATTTTATCACAAATAGTAGTGATTTATGACATAACTTAGACCAAATAGTAGAGGCATGAACAAAAGTGTACTCAGCAAGATAAGGGAAGTTACATCTTTAGGTTTACAGTTATACAAAGAGGCCAGGTTGATGTTTGCAACAGCAAGAGGTACCATCATCTCCATGAAGATCACACCTTGGACAAAAAGCGGTAGGTTTGTAAAACTGAGTATCACTGCGGTAGCCAAAGGGACGATGATAAACTTTTGGCTTATGGTTCCTATGAAGAGTTTTGGATGTAGCTCTTTGATACGTATGCCTTGCAGGAAAGTTCCCAATAAAAAGAGCTGTAAGACGATACCTGAATAGGCGCCCATCTTGAAGAATTCCTCTATTTGAGAACTTAGGGGGATATCGTATGTATTAATTAATATGGCAACTACGGAAGCAGGGATAATAGGGATCTTCACAATGTTAAAGAGTGAATCTCTGATACTGAATGAACCTCTTGAATAGATGTAGACACCGATAATGTAGACAACAAATACATTGGCTATGTTGATAAGCGTAGTATAGATGACAGATGCTTCTCCAAAGAGGGCGATACCCAATGGGATACCTATGTTTCCTGTGTTGCCTACAAATCCGGCTATAGAAAAGATGGCTCTCTCTTTTGGGTCGTTAAACAGCATCTTACCGAGTATGATAGTTGGAACGAGAAGCACTAAGATGATAGCAAGGTATATGAGTGGGACATAAATGTGTTCACTGTGTAATTTGGCTGTACTAAAACCCCATATGGTGACAAAGGGTTGTAAAAAGTAGACAGACATAAGGGTCAGTGTTTTTGTATTCATCTCTTCTTTGAAAATGCGTTTAGCCATATAGCCCAGCAGTATGAATACATAGACAAAGAGTATGCTCATTAGTGTTTCAATCATGAGAAGGATTATAACTTATTTTGGGTATGATTCTTTAATATATTATTTAGGATTTTTTATGGATTTTAGTTCTTTAGAGACTTGGGGTTATCTGGCGGTAGCTTTTTTTGCATTTGGTGGTTCACTGTTTATAGTCGCAGCAGCAGGTGTATTTTCTTTCATGGGAAAGATGGACCTGACAACAGCGTTAGCCATAGCTACAGTGTCAAACTTTTTGGGCGATATATTTCTTTTTTATCTGGGGAAATACCAGAAAAAAGAGATACAGCCTTACTTTGCAAAACACAAACGTAAAATAGCTCTTGCAACGTTGATCATGCGTAAATACGGGATACTGGCCATATTTATACAGAAGTTCCTCTATGGTATCAAAACCCTTGTACCGCTTTCTATGGCTCTTGCAAAGTATGACTTTAAGAAGTTTGCATTTTATAATGTATTTGCATCTATAGTGTTTGTACTGACGATAGGATTAAGTGCGTATTATTCAAGTGAGTTTATCATTGCAATGTTTTCATATATTCAAATAAATCCATGGATAGCACCAGTGATCGTGTTTACGATCATTGGTAGTGTGTGGTTTGTGATGGAAAATATGACTAAGAAGAAAAAGTAGTTAAAAGTTAATTTAGACCAAGAGGAAATCTTGGTCTAAAAGGTAAAAAACGTTTTACTTTTTACTCTCTACAAACTTTTCAATACGTCTGATACCTTCACGGATCGTTGTGATATCTGTAGCAAATGAGAATCTAAAATACCCTTCAGATCCAAAACCTATACCAGGAACAACCGCAACACCGGTAGACTGAAGTAATTCTTTACAGAATTCAATAGAGTCATTTGAGATATCTTTGATGTTAACAAAGAGGTAAAATGCACCTTGTGGTTTAAGTACTGAAAGACCATTGATCTCGTTCATGAGTTTTACTGCTTCTTCTGCTCTACCTTCAAAAGCTCTTCTCATTTGTTCAATCTCTGTATCTACTTCACCAAGCAGTGCAGGGATGGCTGCTTTTTGCGTAATAGAGTTTATATTGGATGTACTTTGACTTTGAAGTTTGTTCATAGCAGCTATGAGCTCTTTGTTCGGTGTAGCCAAGTACCCAAATCTCCATCCTGTCATCGCTACAGATTTACTAAGACCATTGATAGTTACAGTTCTCTGGTACATATCTTCACTGATGCTTGCTGCTGCAACAAAATCGATGTCATAGACAAGCTTCTCATACATTTCATCACTTGCTACAATGATATCTGTTCCTTCAAGTACTGATGCCAGTGCTTCAAGCTCTTCTTTAGAGTAGACAGAACCAGTAGGGTTTGATGGTGTCGTCAGTATGAGCATTTTTGTTTTAGGTGTGATAGCAGCTCTGAGCTGTGCAGCAGTGATCTTGAATCCACCGATCTCATCTGTCTCTATAGTGACAGGTACTGCACCGGCATACTTTACCAGTTCCGGATACGTTACCCAGTATGGAGCAGGGATGATAACCTCTTCACCTTCGTTCAGTACAGCTTGAAAAAGGTTAAAGAGTGACTGTTTTGCACCATTGCTTACAATAATGTTCGAAGGATCGTAGTCCAATCCATTGTCTCTTTTGAGTTTTGCCGCTACAGCTTCAAGTAGTTCAGGTATACCTGGTACAGCTGTGTACTGTGTAAACCCGTCATTGATAGCTTTAATAGCTTCATCTTTGATACGTTTTGGTGTACCAAAGTCTGGTTCTCCTGCAGAGAAAGAAAGAATATCTTTACCTTGCGCTTTTAAATCACGAGCAAGTGAAGAGATAGCAATAGTAAGCGAAGGCGAGAGTGTTTGTATACGATCTGAAAGCATGTAAGAACCTTTGATGATAATTTAAATAATTATATCAAAAAATGCGTTAAAAAAAGCAACAGAATGATTTAATCCATAGAGTGGATAAAGTTATCGTAGAGCTCTTCAAGTTCGTGATCTTTTTCTATAATATGTGTGTTGTCACCGGTTTCAATTGCCGTTTCAAGAATGGCAAGACGTTTGAGAAGATATTCAAATATCTCTTTATTGACATCTGGGATCTTGTTATGACTGAGTGGTGTTTTATCAAATCCGCGTTTAAGTGTACGTGCAGGTATTCCTATGGCAGTAGAGTCTGGAGGCACATCTTTGACCACAACGGAATTCGCACCTACTTTTGAATTTTGACCTATAGTGATATTTCCCAGTATTTTGGCACCTGCTCCGATGACTACACCATTTTCCAGTGTAGGGTGCCTTTTCCCTTTGCTGGTACTTACTCCACCAAGTGTTACCTGTTGGTAAACAATGACATCGTTACCTAAGATAGCAGTTTCACCTATGACTACACCTACACCATGATCGATGAAGACTCTGCGACCTAAAGTCGCTGCAGGGTGGATATCTATGGTTGTTAAAAACAGTCCTATTGCAGAGATGAATCTTGGAAGAAACCTTAGACCTTTTTTGTAAAGCCAATGCGCAATACGATGAAAAAACAATGCCCATAACCCTGGGTAGTTAAAAAAAAGCTCAAAGGTTGAATGTAATGCAGGGTCATTTCTTTTTACATTAAGAAAATCTTCTTTGATGAGAGTAAATGGGTTCACTTTTAATGTTCCTCGTCTATGGCTTGAATAGTCTTAAGATAGCTATTTTCACTTAAATAAAGGTAAAGTTTGCCTAAAAGATCTCTTTTTTCTTCTTTACCTAACAGATCAGATTCTTCGATGCGGTATTTGAGTGTCTTATCCATAATGTTTGTGTCATAGTCCAAGTCATCAAGTACATCCATAAGGTTTTGTGCCTCGATAAGATCTTCTATCTGATACTTTCCATCTTCATCAAAAGTGATCACTGCTTCTGTAGGGTGTGTAAAGAGATTATGTTTCATCCCCAGCACTTCCTGGTATGCTCCCGTAAGGAAAAAAGCAAGAAAGTACTCCTCTTTACTCACATCTATGTCATGCAGATAGAGAGGTAGGTCACGGTTAAAGCCTATTTCTCCATCACTGTCACAGGTGATATCCCAGATACTTGCAGGGTTGGTCGGTTTGATATCAAGTTTGTCAAGCGGCATGACAGGAAAATGTTGCGCTAGTCCCCAAAAATCAGGCAATGACTGAAATGCAGAAAAGTTGACCAGATACTTTTCCTGGATACGGTCCTGCAATTTATTCAGTTCATCTGTATCTTCATCTTTAAGTAAAGAGATGGATTTTTTGATGATGAGGTTCACAAGTATCTCCGTATTTGAACGGTCTTCGAGGTCTATGTACCCTAGATCAAACAGTGTGAGCAGACTTTCCATATGGTCGAGAGCATCATGAAGGTATTCTCTGGCATTTTCACGTTTGAGACTGTTGAACAGATCATAAAGCTCCTGGATGAGAGGTGGGTTCACTTCTTTTAAACGTAGACCTTTTTCATTGTATTCTTGAGAAAAGAGTTCAAGTACGGGTGCTACAAGTACAGAATGTGATGCGGCGATAAAACGGCCTGACTCTGTAAAGATAGAAGGTTCTTCTACCCCTTTTCTTTTAGAGATCTCTTGCATCAGGTAAATTACATCATTGGCAAACTCTTTGAGCGAGTAGTTTCGCTCTTGATTGTGAGGGTGTTGACTATACTCTACGGCAAGTCCACCACCGATGTTGATGGCTCCGAGTGCAGTTGCCCCACGATTTTTAAGGTCTGCATAAATGTTTCCTGCTTCTCTTAATGCTTTTTTGAGTGGAGCGATATCTCCCATTTGTGAACCTATATGGAAATGTATCATCCATAGAGAGTCTAGAAGGTCATTTTTTTTCAGCATCTCATAGGCTTCAAGAAGCTCTGTAGAAGTTAGTCCGAACTTTGAGCTGTATCCGCCGCTTTTTGCCCATATACCGATACCTGAACTATGTAGTCGTATACGTACACCGATCTTAGGAGAGATAGGGGTTTCGATATCGTTATTGAACTCTTGGTTTACATGTATAATGGTTTCAAGTTCACCTAATCCCTCTATGGTAATGGTGATGTTATGACCCATTTTCGCAGCGATAAAACACAAAGATATCATCTCTTTATCTTTAAATCCATTTACCGTGATAGGAGCACCCAATGGCGTTTGTGTCATCGCAATGATAAGCTCCGCTTTACTTCCAGCTTCCAGACCATAGTTATAGTTCTGTGAGACTTCCATAAGTGCATGTACAAAGTTTGGGAATTGATTTACCTTGAGTGGGAAAACAGCCTGAAATTCACCTTTATAGTTAAACTCTTTTTGGGCTTTGTTAAAGGTGTTAAAGAGTGTTGAGATCTGTTTTTCAATAAGATGGGGGAAACGAAGAAGCAAGGGTCCCTTGTAGCCTTTTTCACGTATCTCCTGAGTGATGGAGATCAGTGATGGTTTAGACGCATGATTCACGTTGATAGTATCATCCTGAATGATAAAGTTGTCATCCCCCCAAATGTCTAAACCAAAACTTTTCATGTTCGTACCCTCACTTTTAATAATGATAATTATAGCAAAACTTAATCTAATCTTACCTATAATAGTTCCCATGAAGGAACAGTTCTTAATGTATGAAGCAGATCAGCATCATCTTAAGCTTATCTCTAGAGGAGATTGGACACTGAACAGTGTACGTCAAATAGAAAACGAACTACTTGAAATTCCTTGTGATAAAAAGATTATTTGGGATGTTTCTGGGGTAAATGATTTTGATAGTGCCGGCGTACTTCTTTTTATAGAACATCTTGAACGATTTCAAAAAGAAACAGAGGTAGAAGTGGTTGGTTACAGCGACAATCAAAAAGATATGTACACCCTTCTCAATAAGAGCCTCCCCCAGATCGAAGCACCGTCACAAAAAGGCTATCTTGAGAATTTGGGTAGAAAAGCCCTTGATGCCTATAAAGAGCTTAAGTGTTTTACTACCTTTATCGGGCATCTTTTTTATGCGATGTTCCATACGTTCATTCAACCCAAAGATATACGTTTTAAAGAGATGGTCTACCATATTCACCAATCAGGATTTAATGCGATCATCATCATAGCTTTAACGTCATTTTTAGTGGGGATGGTTATCTCTTATCAGGGGTCTGTCCAACTGGCCAAATTTGGTGCAGATATTTTCATTGTAGATACAGTAGCACTCTCTATCACAAGAGAGTTGGGACCTATGATCACTGCTATTGTTATCGCAGGACGCAGTGGTTCTGCTTATACTGCTGAGATAGGGGCTATGAAAATTACTGAAGAGATCGCTGCCATGCGTACAATGGGTTTTGATCCCTATACTTTTTTGGTACTTCCTCGTGTATTTGCATTAATGATAGCATTGCCATTGTTGATCTTCTTTGCGGATATTGTAGGTATTATGGGTGGAATGGTTGCATCAAATATACAACTGGGTATTTCTCCGACTCAGTTTATAGATAGACTCTATGAAGTGTTGGAAGTGAAACATTATTTACTGGGTATGATAAAGGGACCGATCTTTGCCTTTCTTATTGCATCTATAGGATGTTTTAGAGGGTTCCAGGTAGAACATAATACGGAGAGCATCGGACTTCAGACCACTGCATCGGTAGTGAACTCCATCTTTTTGGTCATTGCTTTTGATGCATTTTTCTCAGTGATATTTACGGAACTTGGGCTATGAATCCTGTCATTAAAGTAGAAGGTGTTGTGACAAGGTTTGGTGAAAGAACCATCCATGATGGGATAAATCTTCATATCGATGAAAATGAGATCTATGCTATTTTGGGGGAAAGTGGCTCTGGAAAATCAGTCCTTATGAAAGAGATGATCATGCTTTTGGAACCTACTGCAGGAGAAGTGACCGTCTTAGGTAAATCACTCAGTGATATTAGCTTTAACGATGCTCAGGCCTTGCGGAGTGACTGGGGTGTACTTTTTCAGTTTGGAGCACTTTACTCTTCTTTGACCATCGCTGAAAATATAGCAGTACAGCTTAAAGAATATACAACTATCTCTGAAACAATGAGAGATAAACTGGTACGATCCAAGTTGGCTCTAGTAGGACTGGACGCACATGTAGGAGCACTTTACCCTTCACAACTTAGTGGAGGTATGGTTAAACGTGCTGCTCTTGCACGGGCGTTAGCGATGGAGCCAAAACTACTCTTTCTGGATGAACCTACTTCTGGGTTAGACCCCATAGGTGCCAGGAATTTTGATGCACTCATCGTAGAGTTACGTGATCTGTTAGGTATCACTGTGGTAATGATCACACATGACCTGGAGAGCATTTTCAGTATCGTAGACAGGTTGGCTGTTTTGGCAGATAAACAGGTGGTGGCAGAAGGTTCACTTGAAAATGTGTTACAATCACAACATCCTTTTGTGGAAGAATTTTTCAAAAATGAGTACACAAAAGAGAGGTTTAAGGATAAGGTAAAAGATGTATAGCAAAGTCAATTATACTATTGTAGGTATCTTCGTATTACTTTTCGGTGCAGGTATGGTTTGGTTTGCTTTTTGGCTTGCCAAATATGGATTACAAGAAGAGTTTGATACCTATAGACTCGAGATGAAAGAGTCTATTGCAGGGCTTTCTAGCGACGCTAAGGTAAAACTGCATGGTGTAAACGTTGGTCGGGTCAGCAAAATACAGATCAATCCTAAAAATATAGAAATGGTTGAAATACTTGTAGAGATAGAGAAAGGTATACCTATCAAAGAAGATATGATCGCGTCTACACAAATGTTTGGTGTTACAGGACTTTTATCTATAGAGATAGAAGGTGGTACGAATGCAGCTAAAAGCTTAGTACCTACAAAAAAGTATATTCCTCTTATAAAGACAAAACCCTCTTTGCTGTCAACATTAACATACAACCTTGGTGGAATGACCGATAAAATAGAAAATCTTTTATTACAGAGTCAAAAACTGCTCTCAGACCATAACATTGAAACGATAGGAAACATCCTCGATAATACAGAAAAAGTGACAGCAAGAGCTACAGAGCTGGAAGATAAGGTCATGATTTCTCTTGAAGAAGTTAATATGACGCTAAAAGAGTTTAGGGTTTCTATGGCTAAGGTCACTACAGATATTTCAGATATTAAAGAAGTCAGCGTACCTGCGATCAATAAATTAAAGGAAACAAGTAAAAACTTTAACCGTATTGCACTGAAAATAGAGAAGAGCATAGACAACGGAGATTATAATTTCAAAAAGATCATGGAACCGATACTTATAGATATTGATATACTCTTAGATCAGCTTAATACTATGTCACGAAATTTAGAGAACAATCCAAGTGATCTATTGTTCAAATCCAGAGAATCAAGAAGAGGACCAGGCGAATGACAATCAGTAAACCACTAGCATTTATCATCATACTCATAGGACTTGTAGGCTGTACAAAAGAACCGGCACTTAAAGTCTATAGTTTAGATACGCCTACTGTCAGTGCAATGTATGGAAATACGTATAAAAACAAAAGTATGAAAGTCACGTACCCTCAGAGCTTAAAAGACAAAGTATCACAAAAAATGAATTTCTCTTACAGCAGTGTTGATAGTGGGAATTATCAAAACTCTGAGTGGTCCAACAACATGAGAAAACTTTTACAAGGTACATTTGTAGAGGTTTTGGATGAGAGTAAGCTCTTTAAAGTCGTATTGTCTGATACGTCAACGGTTAGAGAAGATTACCGGTTGGAGAGTATTATCTTTGCTTTTCAGCATAGAGTACGAGGAGAACATTCAGATGCAGTTGTTTCCATACAGTTCAGCCTTATAAATACAGAGAGTGGAAACCTGGTAAAAAGTAAAAGGTTTAGCTATGCAGAAGCGACACCGACAACCGATGCAAAAGGATATGTGAGTGCTACGAATGTAGCTATAGGAAAATTGAGCAGAGACTTGGTGGCTTGGTTACGGTAGAGGAGTCGTTTAAAACTCCTCAACCAAAACCGTACGCTCTTCTTTACTCTCCAGATCTTTCACCCAGACAGTACCATTTTTCAGTTCATCTTCACCGATAAGAACACAATAACGCGCAGAAACTTTATCTGCACCTTTCATATGACTTTTGAAGCCTTTTGAAGCGTACTCCAGTGTTACTTTTGTCTCTTTTCGTTTGGCTGTAGCGATAGGAAAGAGGGCTTCTACAGCGTCTTCTGTCATAGCACCAAGATAGATACCTTCTTTTTGTAATTCCGGCATCTGTACGAGTTCCATGATACGTTCTATACCTATGGCAAAACCAACTGCCGGAGTAGGTTTCCCGTCTAAGAACTCGACCAGTTTGTCATAACGTCCACCACCAGCAATGGCAGACTGTGAACCGATGTCGTTACTGACAAATTCAAAAGCAGTTTTATTGTAGTAGTCTAGACCTCTTACAAGGTTTGTATCTACCTGGTACTCTATGCCTGCTTTTTCAAGTAGGGCAGTGAGTTTATTGAAGTCAGAGTCACATTCCTGACAGAGATTTGTGATAAGTTTTGGTGCATTTGCAAGCAGCGACTGACATGTTTTATTTTTACAGTCAAGCACACGGATAGGGTTTGTCTCTATACGTCTGTTACAATCTTCACATAACTCATCTTTGATCTCTGTTAAGAACTTTACGAGGTTCTTTTTGTAAGGAGGCATACACGTAGTACAGCCAAGTGAGTTTATCTGAAGGTCAAAACCTATCCCCAGTTCAGAGAAGATCTGACTTATCATAGTGATGATGGTAAAGTCTTCATAGACAGATCCCTCACCAAAACTTTCACAACCAAATTGATGAAATTCTCGTAGACGACCTTTTTGCGGTCTTTCATAACGGAACATAGGTCCATAGTAGTAAAACTTCTGTTTGACCGGCTGGCGGTCCAGCTTGGCATGTACAAAGGCTCTTACCACACCGGCTGTACCTTCAGGACGCATACAGACATCATTACCACCTTTGTCTTCAAACTGATACATTTCTTTACCAACAATGTCAGAACTTTCACCCACAGAACGCTTAAACAGAGCAGTCTCTTCAAGTATAGGTGTTTCTATATAGTGATAACCATATTTTTTTGCTACACCTATGGCAGTGGTTACAATGTGTACAAAGCGTTGGCTCTCGTCAAAAGTAAGGTCTTTCATGCCTCTAAGTGGGTTGATCATAGTGTATTCCTTAAATAGTCTGTTATTTGTGTGTGTATCGTTTCTATCTCTTCTGTTGCATCTACAAAGAGATGCGGGATACCAAGTTTGAGTATACTTTGTTTCATATGCTCTTGTACTTCTAAAAGATATTCTAAACCTCTAAGCTCAATGCCATCTAGACTTTTAGCTGAAGTACGTTCTTCTAAGGTTTTCATATCTGTTAAAAAGAGAATGACCTTGTCTGGGAAATGTCCCTCAAGAGCAAATCGGTTAAGACTTACAAGCTCATCGAAATCAAAATCACCATTGGCAAGCGCATACCCTATACCAGAGAGGAATCCTCT
Source organism: Sulfurovum sp. (assembly GCF_041562805.1). Lineage (GTDB taxonomy): Bacteria > Campylobacterota > Campylobacteria > Campylobacterales > Sulfurovaceae > Sulfurovum. The sequence goes on from NZ_JBFFOH010000024.1 coordinate 20,407, forward strand.
GTCAGAGATAATGACATTATGCTTATTTGGAGAGATGACTTCCTGGTAATGTTCCGCTCTGTCAGCCAAAAAAAGCAAAAGTTCTGCACGCTTTGAAGCAAGTGAATCACTAAGGAGTATCTCTCTTGCTTTTTGGCCAAATACTGTACCGCCAGGTTCATGCGTGACTATGATCTCAGGGTGCTTTTGTGAGATGAGCTCGATCTGTGTACTCTTGCCACAGGTATCTATGCCTTCAAACAGTACATACATTAGAGTGTACACTTTATGAGTTTTAACACGTCGTCATGGACGAGGTGATCTATTTTGCCGTCAAAGTGTAAAATGGAACGTACCACAGAAGAACTGACAAAAGCATGCTGAAGGCTGGGCATCAGATAGACAGTCTCCAACTCTTCCTTAAGTGAAGTATTGGCATAACCCATTTGAAGTTCATACTCAAAGTCACTGACGGCTCTAAGTCCTCTAATGATGATATTGGCATCGAGTTTATCTGAGAGGTCGATCAGAAGACTGTTAAATCCGATCACCGTGACACTCGGATAGTTTTTTGTCGCAGTTTTAACCATCTCTATACGTTGTTCCAGTGAAAACATGGGCTTTTTTTCTTGGCTCACTGCCACAGAAACGATGATCTCATCGAACATATGGGAGGCGCGCCTGATGATATCTAAATGACCATTGGTTATGGGATCAAAAGTTCCAGGGTATATTGCTCTTCTAATTTTACTCATATTAACTCCATCTTTCATAAAGATTATTCTCGATACCTAACACATCATACCACTTTCCAATGATAAACTTTTCCATATCTTCTAAAGAAGAGGATTCAGAGTAATATCCCATCACAGGTGGTGCAATAATGACACCCAATGCAGCCAACTTGTGCATATTTTCCAACGCTATGGCAGAAAATGGCAGTTCCCTAGGGGCAAGAAGCAGTTTTTTTTGCTCTTTAAGTGCTACTGCGGCTACACGTGTAGGCAGGTTATCACTGATACCACATGCTACTTTCGCCAAAGTATTCATACTACAAGGAATGATAGCTGTTGCATCTACTCTAAAAGAACCAGAAGAGATAGATGCCGCAATGTTCTTACTCGAATGTAAAGTGACTTGCTTATTTTCAAAGGACTCTACAGTAAGGGCATTATCAGAAACGACCACGTGAACGTCGATCTCCTCAGGTAAAAAGTCAACAAACTTCTTACCTAACTGAACACCAGATGCACCTGTGATTGCTACTACAAGTTTCATAATATCCCTTATTTTTTATTAAAAGGATTATATCAAAAGAAATTAAGAGTTTAGGGTTTGAGTTAAGGATTTGATGTTTGTGGAGCGGGCGAAGGGATTCGAACCCTCGACAGCCTGCTTGGAAGGCAGGAACTCTAGCCACTGAGCTACGCCCGCATTTGTGGTACTTAAGGTAACACATAAGTTGATTAAGCCCCGTATATACGTGGGGTTGAGGTGGTACCGCAGGTCGGATTCGAACCGACACGCCCTAAAGCAGAAGATTTTGAGTCTACCAAGTCTACCAGTTCCATCACTGCGGCATACATAATAAAATGTAGATGGGATTTTACATAGTATGTGCTTAAAGAAGGGTTAGTGGACTAAGGATATAAACCTCTAAACATCGACATGAATTATAGAATTGAGACATCATATTTAGATTAACTGTGTAAAATTCGTTTAGATGTAACCCTTGGAGAGAATGACAGATGAAAAAAGTATTGGTAATAGGTGGAGGTTACGGTGGTCTTCGTGCTATAGAGTCTTTGGCTAAATATAAAGATATAGATATTACTTTGATAGATAAAAACCCCTATCATTATTTACAAACAGAATCTTATGGTTATATCGCAGGTCGGTTTGAGCTGCATGATATCGCTGTTGACCTGGATAACTGGTGTCATGGTTTTAAAGGCAGTGTAAATTTTATACATGGAAATGCGTCAGATGTAAACTTTGAAGAGAAGCGCGTCAGTGTGAATGAAAAAACTTTATCTTACGACTATCTTATTATCGCTACAGGGGCAAAAACAAACTTTTTTTCATTTATTGAAGGGCTGCGAGAGAACAGTTATGGTGTCAAAAGTTTACAAAGAGCACATAATTTTAGAATAGAGTTTGAGAACCTTATTTATACAAAATTGCAAAATGAACATGGCAACAACGACGGGGAATTAAATATCGCTGTAGGAGGAGCCGGACTTAGTGGTGTAGAGGTTGCTGCTGAAATGGCCCATGTCCTTCAAACATACAGTAAAACCATAGGAGATACAGCTAAAGAGATCAATATATATCTTATTGATGCAAGTGAAACCATCCTTCCAGAAATGGGAAAATATACTATTTCAAAGACTAAAAAAAGATTAGAAAAACTAGGAGTTAAGATACTTACGGGTGCTTTTATCAACAATGTAGATGAATCATACATCCATTTTAAAAATGGCGAAAAACTTGAGTATCGTTTTATGATTTTTACGGGAGGAATCAAAGCGGCAGAACTCAACAATACTATAGAGAATGAGAAAAACGGTATTGGTCAATTCATTGCTACAAGTGAACTGAATATTCAAGGTCACAAAAATGTATTTGCCATAGGTGATTGTGTAGAGATCAAAGACAGTGACGATAATGTATTGCCACCTACAGCACAGGTTGCTGAAAAAAGTGCAGAATATGTAGCCAAGACCATTCGAGAAAGAATAGATGGAGTTCCCTCTGACTCATTTGAGGCAAATGTTTCGGGCATGTTTATTGCATTGGGTGGGAAATATGCCGTAGGTGAGATATTCGGCTATATCAAGGTCAAAGGCTATACCGCCTATCTTCTTAAAAAAGCCATCACACATGCGTATTATCTAGGACTTAGATTACGTATCAATACAGGCTTTAAAAATCGTATTAAATAGAGATCATTTTATAATGAAATTTATAGAGAAAATAGTATACATTTCGAGGTATTTAGCTTATATATGTGAGTAAATATGCCATTTTGACACTTTTTCATAGCTGACTTATTTTAATTTGTTATAATATCTTCATTATTTAATATTAAATTAGGAATACAATTGAAAATTACGATTATTATTACAGCTGTACTTTTTATTTATGCGGCATTTTCTACGATCTTCCATGAAACAGCATTGGTGGGGGATATCGGGAAAAAAATAGGAGATACCAATCTCCATTTATTTGGACACCTTGCGTATATCAATATTTTTGTTTTATTTTATACTCTTTATAAACTTTATACCAATGTCCAAGTGAGAAAGGATATTGATTTTTACTTGGGATGGATACTCTTCTTCATTGCACTTATACTCTTTAGTTCTTTGGTATTGGAAGTACAAGACAGAGGCTTCATAGGTACACAAATAGTAGAATTTTTATACCCTCTTATCGGGAAAGCAGGGCTATGGTTGTTTTGGTTGATGATCATGGCACTCTCTTTGGTATTTATCATAGATGATGACTTTAGATTTTCCGGATTTAAAATGAAGAAACCAAAAGTGTCACTCTCTTTTTCTTGGATAGGTAGCACATTTTCTGTACTGGGCAAAGTCTTGAAAAAGATATTTACAAACCCTTTTGCTTCACCTGCTCTTGAAGATGAGATGATGCCTGTGTTGGATGTAATGGCAGAGAAACCAAAGAAAACACGTGCAAAAAGAAAACAGGCTTCGCAAAAAGCTTTAGCTAAACCAGAAAAAGTCAAAGTGAACGCTCTTGATGAGGTAGATGATCCTGTATTAAATGAGATACTTGAACTTGAACATGAGATGGAAATGAGTACTACCGAAGAGAAGAGTATAAAGAGTAATTCAAATGTAGAGATAGTGAATGAGCTTGAAGAAAACTCTAAACTTATGGAGCAGATAGATAAGGGTACGGTAGTAAAGCCTAAGAATTTTAAACTTCCTAAACTGGATTTTTTACAAAAAGCGCCTAAGACAACAAAAAAAGTAAATGAAGCAGAAATAGACAGAAAGATAGAAGAACTACTCGCAAAACTTGAACAGTTTAAAGTAGATGGTGATGTCGTGCGTACCTACAGTGGTCCTTTAGTAACTACATTTGAGTTTAAACCGGCACCGCATGTAAAAGTGTCTAAAATTTTAAACCTTCAAGATGACCTTGCTATGGCACTTTCAGCTGAAACTATTCGTATACAGGCACCGATCCCTGGGCGTGATGTTGTGGGTATAGAGATACCAAATGAAAACATTGATACCATTTATCTTCGTGAGATACTTGAGAGTGATCTGTTTAAAAATTCCAGCTCTCCTTTAAGTGTAGCGTTGGGTAAAGATATCGTAGGAAAACCGTTTATTACAGATATCAAAAAACTGCCACACCTTCTTATAGCAGGAACAACAGGATCGGGTAAATCTGTAGGTATCAATGCGATGATCCTTTCATTACTTTATAGAAATGATCCTGATCAATTGAAGTTAATGCTCATTGACCCTAAGATGCTGGAGTTTTCGATCTATAATGACATACCGCATTTGATCACACCTGTCATCACTGAACCCAAAAAAGCGATCGCTGCCCTTTCAAATATGGTAGGAGAAATGGAACGTCGTTATAAACTTATGGCAGAGAACCGTACAAAAAACATTGATAATTACAATGAAAAAGTAAAAAAAGATCGTTCTGCTGAGCCTTTCCCTTTCATCGTTGTTGTTATAGATGAATTGGCTGACCTTATGATGAATGGGGGTAAAGAGGTAGAGTATTCTATTGCAAGGCTTGCACAGATGGCAAGAGCCAGTGGTATACACCTTATTGTTGCAACACAAAGACCAAGTGTCGATGTTGTCACAGGACTCATTAAAGCAAACCTTCCTTCAAGACTGAGTTATCGTGTAGGACAACGTATAGACTCTAAGGTCATTTTGGATGCAATGGGTGCAGAGAGTTTACTCGGACGTGGTGATGGTCTCTTTACACCTCCTGGTTCTACAGGTCTGGTACGTTTACATGCACCATGGAATACGGAAGAAGAGATAGAAGAGATCGTTGAATTCCTAAAAGCCCAACGTCTACCTGAGTATGATGAAAGTTATCTTGTAGCAGGTGGAGCAAATGCAAGTGAAAGTGAGGGAGGGGAGGTAGTCCTTGATTCTCTTTATGAAGAAGCAAAGTCAGTGGTGTTGACAGACAATAAGACTTCTATCTCTTACCTACAGCGTAAACTACAGATAGGGTACAACCGTTCTGCTAACATTATTGAGCAGCTTGAGGCAATGGGTGTATTAAGTCCACCTAACGCAAAAGGTAACAGAGAAATAGTCTAATTTCCTGTTATTTATGAAAAAGTACCTTATTTAAAATGAATGTGGTACTTTTTCTGTAACCATCCGATACACAAAAATTATCTCTTTTATGACTTCAGCTTATAATCTTTGTATTAAAACCATTTTCTGCTAATATCTGCATACCAAAACTATAAACAGGAGACCATTATGGCCTTATTAGAAGAATATAAAGCTCACACAGCTGAGCGTGCAGAGTTAGGTGTACCACCACTTGCTCTTACAGCAGAGCAAACAGCAGAACTTGTAGAGTTACTTAAAGCATCACCAGTTGCAGATGCAGCGTATGCTATAGACCTTTTTGAAAACAAGATCCCAGCAGGTGTGGATGATGCAGCTTACATCAAAGCAGCATTTTTAAATGACATTGTTCAAGGTAATGTAACTTGTACAGAGATC
>NZ_JBFFOH010000025.1:0-26098 GCF_041562805.1 Sulfurovum sp.
CAGGAGAGCAGCATTCTAAAGCAGATCAGTGCGGACATCGCCTCGCTCATCAAACAGGAGTCGCCGTCGCAATGGCACCTTGCCTTCCCGAAAGCGACCAGCAAGAAGCTTAACGAAAAGCTGGACCCGCAGGTCAAGCAGACGCTTAAAAAGTGCGTCGCTGCCGACCTGACGAAGATCAACAAGAACAAACTCCTCTCTCACTTCGAATAAAAGACCCGAAGCCTTCGGGCTTCCTGGTCACGCTTTCAGATCAAAATATTGGTTGTTTTACCCGGAATGTTTTTCGGATTTAAATTCGGACCATCCGGTGCCAAAAATTCATCGACATATCGCTAAACTCCAAGAAGCATCCACGGTCAGAAAAAGAAGCTACAGGGAAGAGATGTCTTTGCCATTAAGTCATAAAAGAAGCCTGTCCTCTTTTGCCAGTACCGTCCAAATGAAGCGTGGTAGATGGCACAAGTTAATTATTAAACTGTCTCAGGATTAAGAAACTTCTCGCCTTTTTTTATCTTATCCCACAATACAGAATCACGCCAATCTGCACGAACCCTATCACTAAAAATGATCTCATTTATATTGATATTACCCATCAGTTTTGAGTAAGCGTCCTCTTCAAAACCCTGTGCATACCCTGTTGCTGTCTCATGTACAATGACACTGTTTAGCTTGACCTTTCTTTCGCCATTGACCATAGAGGTAAGTTTCAACAGTTCATTAATTAGTATAAAGATAACTCGTGAGAACTGTTCAGCCGAAGGCGAAACTGGTAGTTGCACCCAACGATCTGAGTGTTTTTTCATATCGCTGATATACTCTTGATCATCGCCGTCCCACAGGGTAATTGTATGGTCAAAACTATCAATAAGATCTTTCATATTCTGCTTCATCAAGCCAAAGTCATAGACCATCTGACCATTGTCTAAAAAGTTGGATTCAAACAGTACCTCGATGATGTAAGAGTGGCCATGTAGCGAAGCACGACAACGCTGCGAACTGCAACCGCGAACAATATGGGCGTTTTCAAATTTAAATTGTTTTCTGATTATCATAGAGATATTATAACAAAATAGAAATTCTAAATTACGAATTGAAAGATAAATACAATATTCAGTATAGTTTGTATATAATTGTTTTTGTAGTATATATTAAAATAAGCTGAAACTGTAAATGATAAACTTAATAACATCCTGTACAAATAGTAAGAAACATTCTTCATCAGAGTTGCTTAAAATTGCAAACTATGATGTTGACTCGACGTTAGAAGATGTCATAGCTCAATGGAAATATAATCTATCTAAAAATTCATATGATTCATACAAAGCAAAGGAACTTTATAAAGGAGGTGCATGGCAAGCAGTTAGAGAAACGTATAATGTTTTGTCTAAGCATTATAATACTGAACTGTTTATCGCATCTGCCGGACATGGCCTTATTCATTCCGATAATGAAATCAATGCATATGATTGTACATTTGCTTCAAATACCTCTAACAGCATTAGTAAGTTTGTTAAAGATTCAAACAAGCGAGCTAATATTAACTGGTGGAACGAAATCAATACATTTTCAGTTTCGTCTTTTTCTGATGGATCACTTTTCTTTATTGTATTACCACATGGCTATTTATATGCTACACAAGGCTTTATTAAAGAACTTATTGAAAGATTTGGTAAAGATGTGTTCATTTTTACGGCGAGTCAACATTCAATTCTCCCATTTATGGAAGATAATATTGTTAAATTTGATTCCCGTTTTAATAATTTTCAAATAGGTGTTATATCAAATATGCTTCAAAGAGCAGTGTTATGGCTATCGAATGAAATTATGACCAAACATATTCCGCTTTCTCATGCTGAACTTCAAAACCATATAGACAACGAAATGGCCCAGCATGAACTCTTTACAATGCCTGTAAGAGCAAAACTTACAGAAGAAGATATTCGTGAAAAGATCAAAACAATGATTGTAGAAGATAATATTGCAAGTGCATCACAAGGCCTTAGAAGCTTTAGAGATAAAGGGTTTGCCTGTGAACAAAAGCGTTTTGGAAAATTATTTAAACAAGTTAAAGGTGAGTTGACATGAGCAGTTTAATAGTAAGAGCATTAAAGATAAACCAAACAGAAAAATATGAAGTGTTTTCATTCTTTCTTGAAGCTAAAGATATCTTGGAAATAGCGGACATCTCAAGAGTACAAAGAGATAACGAAGGTAAGCTTACCGGTCTCCAACGTAATGAAGTCAAGCAGCATGTAAATGAGATAACGAAATATTTGAACAATGAAGATGTCTTATTTCCAAACGCTATTACCATAGCAATTAATGAAGAGATCCACTTTACAAAGATACGAGGGCCAAAAATTAACTCAGATCGATACTCCACGGCAGGTACACTAGAAATACCTATTATGGACAATGGTTTTAAACCGGCATGGATTGTTGATGGACAACAACGTGCTCTTGCTCTTGCCAAATGTAACAAACCAACCTTACCTATTCCAGTCACAGCATTTGTTGCAAAAGACCTGGAAGTGCAGCGTGAACAGTTTATTCGTATAAATAAGACCAAACCTTTACCAAAAGGGTTGATCGATGAACTATTACCGACAGTCACATCAATCCTACCTACTGACTTAAGCACACGACTTATTCCCTCTCGTATCACTGAGGTTTTAAACTTTGAACCAAAATCACCTTTTTATGGGCTAATCAAAAAGGCATCTACCGAGCATGATGAGCGTTTTACCCCTATTATCACTCATAATTCCATAATAGACATTTTAAAAACATCCATAAGAAACTATACTGGTTGTCTTTACCCATATGTTGACCCTGATCGACACGATACTGATTACGATAGTATGCTTTCGATTCTATATATCTATTGGGGTGCTGTTAAAAAAGTCTTTCCTGAGGCATGGGGACTTCCACCTTTACAAAGTCGTTTAATGCATGGCGCTGGTATTCATGCGATGGGCGGACTTATGGACTTAATCATGCGAAATATCAATCCAAAAGACAGAAAATCAGAGAGTAGAATTGTCAAAGAACTAGAGAAGATCAAGCCATATTGTCATTGGACAGAAGGTCATTGGGATGATATCGATATGGAGTGGAATGAACTTCAAAACATCTCTGCTCATAAACGAATACTAGCAAGACACATTATTAAAATATATGACGATATTAATAGAAAGAGTTTTTAATGAAATTTATTTTTGCCGATAGCCAAGACTTTGTTGATCCAGGTTATGACTTTGAGAAAGATGCATACTCTAAAGGTCGCATTATTCAAAGAACAGACAAGTATCCACATGAGATGTTTGAGAAAAAGCCTTATGATGGCATGCTGGTCTCCCGTGCTATATTAGCTGATGGTGTCTACAAAACTTCAGGAGCTTACTCAATCATGCAATCACAGCGTTTTAAACGTGAAGGAGCTAGTAAGTTTCTACGGTATAAAGATGGTCCTATTTTCGGCGATAGTGGAGCCTTTAGCTATGTGAAACTAGAAAAACCTCCCTATGACAACTCTGAAATGGTGGACTATTACATGCAGTGTGGTTTTACCCATGCAGTAGCAGTCGACCATATTATCTTTGAGTATGACAACCGCTTTGATGGTGATGATCCTAATTTTGAAGTTAGTGATGAAATGCAAAATCGGTATGACATCACTCAAAGTAATGCAAAAGAGTTTATTAGAATTTCTAAAGAAAAGAATGCTTCTTTTGAACCCATAGGTGTCGCTCAAGCATGGTCACCAAAGAGTATGCAAGAAGCATCAAAAAATCTTGTAGAGATGGGCTATACCTATATCGCACTTGGAGGTCTAGTGCCTTTGGACGTTGATCAATGTGAAGAAATTGTAGCTGCTGTCAGAGCAGTCATTCCAAATGAGATAAAAATCCATCTCTTTGGATTTGCAAAAGCAAAACAACTTCATCGTTTTGTTAAATACAACATTACTAGTTTTGACTCTACCTCACCCTTGATAAGAGCATTTAAAGATAACAAATACAACTACTATTCTCCTAAAGAGCACTATACCGCTCTACGTGTCCCCTCGTCCGAGGGAACTGCCGCTATGAAACGTAAGATAAGTTCAGGAGAACTGTCTCAAGAAACAGCGAAAACAATGGAAAAAGAATCTCTAAATGCCATTCGACAATATGACAGAGGGGAGATACCTCTTGAAGAAGCTTTAGATAAAATTGTGCGCTATGAAAAACTTTTTAAACCGAAGATTCCTGAAGCGAGATATCGAGAGACATTGATGGACCAATATTGGAAGACATGCCAATGCGAGATTTGTAAAGATGTTGGAATCGAAGTAGCAATTTTTAGAAATTCAAATCGAAACAGACGTCGAGGATTTCATAATCTATGGCAATTTATGAGAGAACTAGAAGAGTTATTAGAAGGACAGACTAAATGAGCACACTAAAGTACCCAGCACTACAAGTAAAGCAAGGCAATAAAATAATCTATACATTTACAGCAAATGGCAAGCATATATTAGATTTTGCATCAATTTCACGTATTAAAAGAAACGAGGAAGGCACACTAGAAGGGTATCAGCGTATTACGGTTTCTAAACATATCGATGATATTGCTAACTATCTTGACAGCGATGACGCTATTTTGACGAACTCTATCGTTATCTGTTTTGATGATCATGTAAAATTTGAACCCCTCGATGAAGCAAGTGGATTTGGTCACCTCATTATTCCAGGAAGTGAAGAAAAAAATGGTTGGATTGTGGATGGTCAACAACGTGTTACAGCTTTATCGCAAATCCAAAAAGATGACTTTAACGTTGTCGTTAATGCCTTCATTACAAATGATGCTCATGAACAAAAAGAGCAGTTTATCTTAGTTAACAATACTAAACCGCTTCCAAAATCACTTATTTATGAGCTTATTCCTGATGTAGATGTAGAAGTACCAAAAGCTTTAGCAGATAAACGTATTCCCATGCTACTAATCCAAGAGTTGAACTCTCGTAAAGACTCACCTTTTTACAAAAAAATCAAAACACATACTAATCCAGATGGGATCATTAAAGACAACACTCTAATTAAAGCATTTAATCACAGTATCAACGATGGAATCCTTTTTAACTATACAGCTAACATCATCACTGGTAACATGGAAGCAGATATTGAAGGTATGGTATCAATATTATATGCATACTGGGGAGCAGTTTCACAGGTCTTCAAAGATGACTGGAAGCTACAACCTACAAAAACACGTCTGACACATGGTGCAGGTATTATCGGTCTAAGTTTTGTAATGGAAGAGTTAATCCATCAGATAGGCGAAAAAGAGTTCTATATTGCGCAAGACTTCCTTCCTCATATAGAAAATTTAGCAGAAAAGTGTAGTTGGAGCAGCGGTCAATGGGACTTTGGTAATGGTGTCGTGAGAGAGGCTCTCGAGATTCAAAATATCAACAAAGACATTTCTATGCTAGCACAGTATCTAATGTCAAATATATAGGCAAAGTCATGTTAAAAGTAACCACTATTTTCTATTCGGTTCAAGGTGAAGCAACCAACACCGGTATACCTTCCATATTTGTTCGTTTGTTTGGTTGTAATTTAGATTGCTCTTTTTGTGATGATCTTCTACATACAGATAAATACACTCCATACACACATGCAGAGGTTCTAAAAGAGATTGAACAATACCCTGGTAAGGATGTTATTATCACAGGTGGAGAACCATCTATCTATGATCTTAATGACTTCATCTCTTTCTTACAGTCTCATGGCTATACAGTTTCTATAGAATCGAATGGTCATAAGTTTGAAAACATAGAAAAAGCAAATTGGATTACTTATAGTCCAAAAGATTGGGAGAATATTCACGCAACTGGGTTTAATGAACTCAAATGCATTGTAAATACCGAATCAGACATACAACCTCTACTTGACTTAGAAATTAAACAGGCAATATTTATACAAGCTGAGAACTACGTCCACACACCTAATATGACAAATATTGCACATTGCATTGAGTTGGTAAAACAATATCCCCAATTACGTTTGAGTGTTCAAACCCACAAATTTTTAGGAGTCGACTAATGAGCAGTGCTTTAGTGGTTTTTAGTGCTGGACAAGACAGTACAACTTGTCTAGCTTGGGCTAAAAATAGATACGACCATGTTGAAACGATTACCTTTGATTATCATCAAAAACACTCTATCGAAATAGAACAAGCTAAAAAAATAGCAACTATTTTAAATGTACCTAATTACATAGTGACTATAGATATCTTCGCGCAACTCGGTGACTCAGCTTTACTCGATGTAAACAAAGATCAAGATATTAGTGCATCCCATCACGCTAAGCCAAACCTACCAGCCTCGTTTGTACCTAACCGTAATGCTATGTTCTTTACAATCGCTCATGCTTATGCTCAAAAACAAGGCTTAGAGCATATCATTACTGGAATCAACCAAACAGACTACTCAGGCTATCCAGACTGCCGTGAACCCTTTGTAAAAAGCTTAGAACAATCATTAAACATGGGTAGTGAATCAAATATTGAATTTAAATATCCATTAATACATCTTACAAAAGCTGAAACATTTAAACTGTCAGAAGAAGAAGGTGTTTTAGAGCTTATAATTGATGAGTCTCATACTTGTTACAATGGGGATCGTTCTGTTAAGCATGAATGGGGTTATGGATGCGGGGAGTGCCCCTCATGTATTTTAAGAAAAAATGGTTGGAAAGAGTTTAATTAGTACATCTTTGACAGTACACATATGCTTAGAACTATAATCAAGACACTTAATCCATACATACTTTTTTTACTAAAGAAATAATTTGCTAAAGTGCTTGACAAAGTGTTTTTGACTTCATAAGTACAATTCTTTCCAGGTGATTTTTCTCTTAATACTTCAATTGCACATGTATTGTGATATTTATAATACGATAATAAAAAGACAAGTACAATACTAAATATTATTATAATATAAGGTTCAAAATGGAGATTGTTTTGTCCAAAAACAATCATATTCTTTTCAACATTTTCTGGGACTCTCCATATTGAATAAAAAATTGCCAAAAACCATATAAAGGTTGTAGCATAACGCTGTATAGTAACAGACTCCAAACGACTCTTTATAGTTCTATTCTTTGTAAAATAAAAGTGTATTTCCTCACTATCTTCGGGTCTAATTAAAAACTGCTTCTCTATATTTGAAATTATATGTATATTACGATCATACCAATGTTCTGCATCAATTAAACGTGCCATTGTCCAAGCAATAACAACAATCAAAAAGAAAACAGTTATAACACTTGGTACCTCAAACTTCTCTGTTAACATAATTGTTGCTAAGAATGATGCAATAATACTTATAGATTGCCATGACAACGATATATGTCTATCAACATTATTGAAAAGTTCTTTGTACATTGCAATTAAAAAGTCTTTTCTTTCGCTTGGCATCTCTTCCATTTATACTTATCCTTGTGTAAATATTTAAACTATCAAAGAACTGACACTTTTGAATAAACATTAATTATAATTACTCCAACAATAATTAATAGCATCCCAATAATTGCGGGTAAATCAGGCACTTGTCTATAAAACAACAATCCAGAAATTGTCACAAGTATAATACCAAAACCAGACCAAAATGCGTACATGACCCCAACTGGCAATGTTCTCAAAGTTAATGTCATAAAATATAAAGACACTCCAAATGCAACAATGACAATTAGACTAGGAACCGGTCTTGTAAATTCTTCAGATAACTTTAGTGTACTAGTTGCTGTGACTTCAGCAATAATAGCAATTGCGAGATAGATATATGTGTTCATACTTAACCTTCTAATAATTTAGCAATAATACTTGAGGAGCCTTTACCTATCGGGAATAAGGGCTTTTCATTCTTTTGCCGTAAGATCTTTTGTATTTCCCCTGAGGCAGCATGTTTAGCTGATTGTGTTACTAGAACTAAAAAGTCTGATTCTTTAGCTAAATGCCGAAGGGCCTCAGTAGCAGCTTTATCATGATTTAACAACACCCGGACATTACTAATATTTTCTTCTAAGTACTCTTTAGCATGACGAGCTGCATTTTCTGACAGTGTATAAATGCCAATCGTCTTACTGACATACTTTTCCCATGGGTTGCTTTCACTATCCTCTTTCTCAAATGAAATATCACTAAAAAGTTCTTCGAGATGTATTGTGGATGCAAGTTTAATTATCAATTTCAAATGATACTTTTCAAGCCATTCTCTTTGATCATAAATTTTATTTAGTATCTTTTCTAAAATACTATTTCTTAGCTGTTCGTCTTTAGCATTTTCAGAGATTAATAGCTCTGCATAATCTAACAACCAATTAATAAAGCTTTTTCCATTTCCACCTTCAATGATAATTTCAACAAACTCCATCACAATTGTATATTGTTCTACACTTGGCCCCATTTGTAAAATAACTGTTGTAATATCCTGCGTAATGTAAAGCGAATTTTGGTCTTGTACATCATTTAATGACATGAGTTCAAGTATGCTCATGAAAATTGGAAGATAAAGAACATTTGGGTGATGGCGATCTCTGTACATGGCTTCTAGAAAATCTGGAATTGACAATGTAAATCTTGAAACACCCAAGTCATTTAGCTCAACAATATGCTTAGCTAAAGCTTGCACTATTATTGGATCAGAAAGTTGCTCTTGAAGTGACCACTCTTCCAAACCTCGTTCAGCTACTTCACGTGATACTTGGAATGCATCATCAGATAATCTCTCAATCCATTGTGGCCAAGATGAAGGTAAAGAGACTTCTTTAATGATTACATCATTTTCAATTGTCTCTTCTACAACCTCTTGTTTATCTTTTGCTAATTGTTCAAACTGTTTTTGCGCCTTTGTAATAGACGCTACTGTATCTTCATTAGCTGCTTGTATTGTTGCAGCTCTTACTAATGCAATATCTACATCATTAACAGGTGCCTCTTCATCTTGCTCTAAACTCTCCGTTCGCTCAATGATATTTGAAATCAATTCGGAAGAGATAAGATCATGCTTTGCAGCAAGCATATAGACTGATTGGACTACTTCTATTGCATTCGCTGGACAAGGAACACTTAACAGTGAAAGCATATACCTTTGTATTAGTTGTGCTACTCGCTTTTCATTTGTTAGCTCATTTTCGATGTATGTGTAATAGAATGCTTCTATAAGATGCATTCTAATACGTAAAGGTTTTCGAGTTATCATCACTTGGTCAAGTTGATCAATTTCCAAAATACCTTGCCAATCTCGAAAGGTATAAAAGTACTCAATTTCTAAAAATATGATATTTAACGCATCTAAACGTTGTTCATGTTTAATCTGTTCCATGCAAGAGAGAGCTTCAAAGCTATCATTAAACTTCAAAGCCTTTTTGAACCTCTCTATAATTACACTGGTATGCTCAGGATAACTAACCTGATGGAAAACAGTTTGCTTATATAGATCATACATTCGATTAAAAATTTTCTCATAAACTTTTGTAGCAGGATACCCACCAATAGAAGTGGATGGGACTGGAACTTTTAACACGCATTTTAAGCCCAATTGAGTCAACACTTTATCTACTGGGTTTGCTTCATTTAAATACTTGACAGCACACGATGAATCAACGACTGATGGACTTAAAAATGCCCTGATCATTGGCAACAGAAGTCTCCACTCTTTTTCTGAGGATGAGACAATGTAATACACTTCTTCAGTAGGAATAATTGCCCCAGGAAATTTTTTATCTTTTACAGTGACTAGTAATTGCTTCTGTGCAGGGCTTAAAGAAAGTTCTTCATCTAAACCTTCATAAATCGTATCTGAATGCGTTTGTTTCTGATGAATCATGAGATGTCCCGTCCGTACTTTTGCATCATCTCCACTTGTCGCTGTGCAGCCACTTCCTTATCGTAAGTGTACTTGATATGCTCGTCATTGATTTGTATGCCATTAAACGTAAAGTTCATAGAACCCATAAGCTCATAATTTGTCCCTAATAGCCCTTTCTCATGGAATTCATCTTTCAAGAGTAATTTAACATTCGAATAAACTTTCGACACTTGGTTAATCTTTTCTATAAATGACTGATTTGTTTTCTCATTGCGAGTAATAATAATTATCTCTGTCCCTCTTTTAGCCACTGCCTCAAGAACTTTTACCAAACTAATGTAATCTTCTAGCCAGTCAGGTTCAAATGATGCACATTGCTTTGCTCGATTATTAATAATAGCAATATCACTAATCCAAGCTGAACCCAGCCAAATACGCTTACTAGGCTTTATTATCTCTAAGAGAAAAAGACTCTGTAAGAGATCCCGTATAGATTGTGCTTGAGATGGCCCGGTTAAATCTCTTTGCATTACCACTCCTCTCTTAACTTTAGAGTTATAATCGTCTCGTTTTTACTCATGTTAATCCCATCAACCACTATAAAAAGTTGTAGAAATCCTACATCTACTGGGATGGCCAATAATTCATGTAGTTCATCTTTATATTCTTCATCAGATTTATCTGTCACAAGTCTGCATTGTCCATATTCAGATAATTTTTTAAATAACTTCTCTTTCCATTGTAGTTTTCTTTTATCAACAACAGGCGTGTGACGGTCTACAATAAGAGAACGTAAAAGTTTTGAATCATTCGTCTCTATCTGTGTAAATGGATTGTACGATTGCAGTAATCGTTGTCTAGATTCAAAA
Organism: Sulfurovum sp.; assembly: GCF_041562805.1. GTDB lineage: Bacteria > Campylobacterota > Campylobacteria > Campylobacterales > Sulfurovaceae > Sulfurovum. Next base: position 10,729 of record NZ_JBFFOH010000025.1, read on the forward strand.
TCGTTTGGCCAGAATATTCCTGATAACACATCAACTATCTGTGTCACATTGTCAAAAGTCATGCCGCTGACGCGTGAAAGAGTTTGTACTATACTTCTATTTTTAGCGGCGATAAAACAAAGCAATCTAAGGTCAAGGGATATTTCTTTCTCTTTTGAAAAGTCATCTCTCCACTCTATAAAATCTTTTAATAGGTTAAAAAAGTCAGTTGAGACACCTTCTCTCAATATTCTAGTGTTAAGTGAAGTTTTAAAATTATGGCTTACTGGGACACCTCTGTCTGATAACATGTTATACAATTTACCAAGATATTCTATTGAGTCATGGTGATCTTGCGTGTTAACGATATCTATTGCAAGATTTTTAATGTCATTATCCTCTTTTATCATCGTTACAAAATCATCTAGAGAAGATAGAACCAACTCATAGTCTGAAGGTTCCGTTGCAGCTGTAATAGCTTGGAAGAGGGCCTGTGGATCGCGACTCACTTCTGTAAGTAAAGCATCTAATACACCTATCCCTCCTGCGCTACTTTCAGTAACCCATATTTGAGCATCAGTAGACTCCGTTAAATCTTCTGGATCTACAAGTAGTGAATCAGTCGCTGACTGATTTGGAGTTAATTGCTTACAGGCCTGAAGGACTGCCTCAGCGAATGTTAAATGAAGTCTGCGGCGAATCCATTCCCACCACTCTATTGAATCTGCCTCAAACGCTTTAACCAATGCGTTATGCAATACATTTCGTATTTCTCGCATTGCAATGAGTTCCGAAATCGCTTGATAAAGTTTTGATGTTTTTGCTTCATGCCTCTCTGAGCCATCATCATCCATATCTTGAACTATTTCTGTGTTGTAGAAATCCTTAACAACTCTTTCAATCCGTTCGCTAAAATCCTTCATTAACAGTCGGCTTGCTTCCGCTATAGTTATGTTTTCCTCTTCGGAAGTGATAATACTTGCATATAACCAAATCTCTTGTAATCGCTCTCTCGCAAATATATTAATTTTTTTGTCTAAAAGTTCTGTCTTTAATATGAAGTATCTAAACCATGCTGGTTTTGACTCATTAATAACACTTTTCGGAAAATCAATACATTTTAACTCTTGAGTACTTGGTAACGTATACTTAATCAGTAATCCATCAACATCAAGACTAAATCCAACACCTACTTGCTCAGACTCATGTGTAAAAGTAAGTTCAGATTCTTTGGAATTGCCATTATTAAATGAAAAACTTGCCTGTGCAGTTGTCGCATAACGAAGGACATCTATACTGGAGTTTTGAGATGATATAAAAAATGACACATCTTGAACAAGTTTTTTCCAATGTTTAATTTGAACAATATTAACACTGTGCGCTTCCCCAAAAGGTGTAAAAGTGGACTTCCACTCAAGTTGAGAATTTGTATGTTGAGAGATCTGAGCCTTTGTTTGTCCATCAACTTGATGTAATTGCATTTGCCAAGGTCGGAAAATTCTCATTGATCCCAACTCTTCAGGAAGAGTTGTCACCAAGTTAAATGAAAGCATGTAATTATCTAAATTGACTTCTTGGGACTCAGCATTTATATCGACAGGAATCCAATGAAACTCATTGCCTGCTCTTGTTGCAAATCTACGAGAAATACGGCCGGGTACAAACTCTTTCATTGCTTGCAAGATAGGCATTGCTTCTTTTCGTTCTTTATGATATTGATCTGCAGACGGTACTAATACCTCTACTTCAGGTAACGCCAGATCAGTAAATAGGTTCGATGCAAGAAATTCTGGAAGAGGTAAATACTTCACAAAGAACTCAGATGTATTTTTCTCACCGAGAAAATTCCAGTTAGAGAACAGTTGGCGTTGGAGAGTTGGAACAGCCTCTAAAATAATAGACCTAGGGCTTCTCCACATCAATTCATTGACGATTTCTTCACTTATTTTAAGTGCTCTTTGTAGGTATAGTATATACTCATTATAGATGGGACTGTTTGGCGTCATCAACTCTTTTAAAAGCGGTTGTACCTGTTCTTTTAATTCAAGTTTTTGTTTCTGTGTATATTGATACTCTGTATCCAACGATGGGCATGACAGTAAATCCCACAACCATGCGCCTTGAACATTAACACGTGTACTCAGCCAATCCAATAAAGCGGCAACTGCTTGCATCTTTAAAAGATATCTATTTTCAATGGGTAGTCTTTGCGCTGGTACCTTTGGCGCGAAAAACTGTTCATAATGTTGATATGCGATTCGGTCACGACCAAAATCTGACAAAACTGTAATCATAAATGGGCGCATTCCCCGCTCGCGCCCAGCACGCCCTTTACGTTGTAAAAAATTGGCCCAATTATAAGAAGACTTATGCTGAATAACAACCCCAACAGTTGGATCGTTATATCCAACTTCTAAGCTGGCCGTTGCTACAACTAAAGGACTTTTGGAATCTACCCCCCTATCTTGTGAAGAGGTTCTTGAAACTGGCAACTTAACATACTCTGAATGATCATTTTGATCCAATGGATGACCAATGCCATTTTGATCGACCATACGCCAATCTTGACCATCAACATAACGTAATATATCTGCTGAGTCTATGCTTCGAAGTGAAGCCAATGAACTACGAGGATTGTAAGTGTCATTTCTACCATATGCATTAAACCCCTCTGCATCTTTTAAATTATCAAACAGTCGATTTGTCACATCTAAATCATCTGTAAAAATAAAGGTTTTTTCACCATAAAAGATCTCTTTATCTTCTTTTTTTCTTTTTTGTATTGTCCCGATTGGATCCATTATCCTACCAACAAGCATAGCACTTTGAATTGTTGTGGATAATAGAGATGTACGATTTACAGGATCCCCCTTAAGTATAGTTTGATACTCAGCACCTTCTTGAATTAAATCATTACTTTGTGGTGTAATCTCACGTACATTCCATTTTGGGATTCCCGTAAGTTCAGAGAAAAACTGATCAGCATCTGTAAGCGTTGCTGAAAGGCCTACGAAAGCCACTTTTGCACGTAACAGATGCTTCCATCTGCGAAGTACTAAAGCGGCTTGAGCACCACTCACACCAATGTAGGTATGCACTTCATCAAGCAACATCATAAATGGTCGTTTATTTTGAGGCTTAGTAATACCGAATGCTTGTCTTACAGCTGTATCAGCCAGTCGTTTATGCATCATTTCCATAGTGACAAATAAAATATCTGGAGGGTCAGACACTAATCGTTTACGAGTGAGAACAATTTGATCTGCATTCAAACTAATCGTTCGAGGGTCAGTTCCTTCTGGGACCAAGCGCTCAATATTCGCATGGATATCACTATCTAACCATACTAACGCATCATCCGTAACTGGACAACGTAAAAATGGACAGACTCGTCCTTCTTTAACCTTACTTTTTTCCCATTGATCATACTTAATTACATTTTCTGCTTTAGTTGGGACGTCACCATACAGAGCTCCGATTTTTATCGATCTCAAACCCATCTCTTTCAAGGTACTATCAATACGTAATGATTGTAAGACTGCTTCAGAAAGTTGATCTTTTAGTAACTCAATACGCGGATACGCTGCTAATATTCTTGTCCAATTGGAAGGATCTTTTTGAATAGAGTTACTGAGTTTTAAAAATGCGGGAAGATAAAAAGAAAGTGTTTTACCGCTACCTGTTCCAGCTGTAATAATTGCTGCTTTTTCTCTCTTAAAGAATTCAGGATCCATTATTTCTTGGATAGCGTCAACTTGAAATTTGGAAAGTTTAAAATCAGGTCTATTTGTTAACGCTTGCCATACATTTAATTGTACATTCGTTAAATTTTGTAGAACTTCACCAACAACTGAACGTGGATCTATCTCACGTTTTGGGTAGTTTCGTTTGCGCCGGTCAATTCTAAAGTCAGAAACAAGTCTTGGACCTTCTTGCCATGATTTATGTTTTGGAAAAAGTTGACGAAGTTTGGAGAGAAGTCGAATACTCTCACCAAAGCGCGTTCTATAGCGGTCTTCATCATCAGATATAGATGGAACCTCAAATAAAAGCTTTTCATCAATCAAATCTTCTAAAAGATCTGCTGCATCATAACCTGAGTTATTCTCTTCGATAACTATATCGGCATACTTGAGTACTTCATCTTCTCTCAAAGAGCCATCGACACTACCCCATTGTAATGACTTATACTCTATTTCTTCAAGGTGATTGAGCAATTGTACCTGAAGAGATTCATTCATTGATTACTCATTATTGGCTAACCTTACTTGGCAATATTGTAGCATGTCATGCTCTTTCAACCAATTAAATAAATCTGTATTAATATCAGCGAGGGAGATCCCTACTGATGTAGCTTTGTCTAGGAAATTACGAACGTTTTCCGGAATCCCTACCTTTTCTAAATTATCAAAAAACTTTTGCATATCTACAGCCATTTTTTTAATCAACATGACTTGATGAATATCAGGAAGTTTTTCTTTTATCTCCTCTACTTCTTCTACAAATTCTTTTAATCTTTTAGCAGACGAAGCTAATTCTGGAATCTGTGCCCACATTTCAAGTTCTTTTTTGTCATTAAAATGAAGATGATCATTGATGTAGGCAGTCCAATCTAATAAAAATACTTTTTCTGAATCACTCTCAAGTTTTCCAGGATTCATTTTCCAAAAAGCGTGTGGTTCTAATACAGCTGCGCTATTTTCTTTTATACTGCTTTTTAATGATTGTAGTGCACTATTTAGTCCTGCAAACACATCTTTTAAATCAGTATCGATTTTTTCTTCAAGAAAAAATATTTTCCTTGCCTCAACACGAACCAAGACATTATAAATGTCGGAGGCAACTCGCAATCGATTATTTAAATCAGTGGTCCTGCTTGACAACTCTTTTGACTTTTCATATATGTCTAATAACGTTAATAAGTCATTTGTTCTTTCAAGAAGCATTCGTTTCTCCTACAATTACCTGAAGTGCTGAATCAACCTCTATCAATGTTTGATTCAGTTCACTTATAGTCTCTTCTGGTGATTCTCCACCATGGATTAACTCACGTCGTTTATTCTCTAAACTATTTTCGATATTTTCAAGTACCTTTTCATACTCATCCACAAGCGTCAAAAACTGTTTAGCTTCATCTACATTTGATGGATAAAGATCCGAAAACTTAATTTCCTCTACATCTTCTTTCAACAATTCATCTGCTTTTGAAAATGCTTGCTTAGCTTTTGCAAAATTTATTTCAAGATATTCATCTAAACGTGCTGATTTCCAGCCTTGTATACCCAACTCTTTGGCTTTATTACGCAACGTATCAATATTTTTTTTAATCTTAAGTTTATTAATATCATCAATTGAAATTTGGTCTTCAATTTTTAAAACCCATTCACTTCTAGCTTGTTTCTCTTCTTCAATCATACTTGTATAACTATTTTTCCATGCCTTATATACTTTAGCAATACCTTGAAACTCTCTACGTTCTTCCATCTCAGGGTCTTGACTTAGTTTCCAGTTGTTTTTGCGTAAGTTATTCATAACAATTCTAATAGTTTTAGCATCCAAATAGGCAGTAGTTGCGGATCCCCCTTTACGTCCCGTAAGGGTTTGTTTTAAAAGATCATAAAATATAATTCTTTTGTCCATTAACAACTTATTTATATCATGATTTACAGCCAATTGATTTGCTACTACATTGTCTTTTAATATAGCATTGAAAAGAATACTATTCTTTGTTCCTTGATTAGGCTTAATTGCACTTGAAGATATACTGCTTAATACTAGTAGCTCTAAAGAAGCTGTAATAGGGTCCCAATTAGTTTGTCGCTGAAAGTACTCTAATAGATTTTTAACGACATATTCACCCATTTTTTGAATATATTCCTGAACTCTTGCAAGCACATCTAAGTCACATTTAAAATGTTTGTCCTTATCTAATAAATAAAGAACTTTAACAACCTCTTGAACATGTGGAATGTCATTGTCATTTTCACTTAAAGGAATAGGCAAAACAAAACCGGATGTTGGACGTCTTGTTTGCTGTCGAAGAAAATAAATATTTTTTCTTTCAAAAAACTTCATTGCTTTTGCAACTGGAAGGAAATCCCACTCGATGCTATTCTCAATTGCGTCAAATAGAACTTTTCTGAAGGCAACAGCATCAGCCTCGCGAAGTTCTGCTCCTTGTGCCCATCGATTTAACACCTCTAATCTTGGATCTTTTACAAGATCACTTACGTCTGGAGTCGAATCCGGTGTAGACTCGGTAGGAACAGTTCCCACTTCTTCTAGAATAGGTAAGGCAAAAGCTTCATGTATACCTGGACTTAGATTTTTTATCTCTCCAGTACCACCCCAAAGTTCCAATAACACTCTACGCCGCTCTGAATTTTGTCTATCATCTCTTGATAATTTTGCAATATTATCAGCATTCATCAAATGCGTAGGAAAATCTTGTAAAAGTGATTTACTAGGGTATTCACCAAGTTTAATCTGATCGGATGATTGAGTGTTTAAATTTCTTACTAATACTTTGTTTATAAATTCTCTTGGCCTGAATATGTCTTGCTTCTCTTGGTCCGCATGTCTTGCCATAGCAAATAAGGCATTGGAGTTAAATGGATAAAGACCGATATTACCAACATGGCCAAAAGCTTCAAAGCACTCTTTTTGAAACTGACATACATCACATTTACTTGGTAACCTATCTGTGTGATCTACATATTCTCCATACCAATTATCAATATAATCAGAGCCTTGTCGAATAGCATTTAAGTAGGTTGCTCCAAGGCGCTGAATATAGGCTTGTTTCTTTTTTGCATGCCCTTCCCATGGAACATCCATGTTAATTTGAAAAGTAATTCTCGTTTGGACAGTGTCCACAATTTTTGCAAAATAACCTGTTGTAACAGCCATTGCCCATCTAAGACTACACAGTTTTTCATCTTCACTACTTCTTGTGATCAGCGCTTGCAACAATGCTGTATCAACACCTTGTAAAAGAGCAAAATCCTCAATAAGTAATATTAGTTTTTTTCCCTCGTTATAAAAATCTTTTCTAATCTCGGTCATAAGTTGAATTAAATCATCAGGTGAGAAACTCATGGTAAAGGAAATTGCTTTATCCAAATTTTTGTTGATAAGGTTTATAGCCCCTTCTAATATTTCCGGATCAGATGCGATAGCATCTAATATTTCACGAGTAGGACCAGCAGCATTAGTCGCATTTGCTGCATTTAATGGCAAGTGATTTGATAAAAACTCTTGCCTGGCTTCCGCATTTGCATTAATACCTGCATCCCCAAAAATATGTTCAATTAAATTGGTTACCACAGGATGAGATTCATTAAAGAACTCTTTTGAAAAATAAGGATCGCGAAATAAATAAGGAAGCTGTTCCACTAAATACTCTTCCAATTCCGTAGTTACATCACTCGTTTGGATTGAAATAGCCAAATTGTCTAATAGTTTACTAATTTTTTGTTGTTTAGTACTTAATGACCCCATTGATCCATGCAACTTCTCGCTGTATTCTTTTTTTTGTTCTTCTGGAAGTTCTTTTATCAGCAGTTCTAGAATATTTTTTAAATTTGTTTTCGACTTTGGAATAGTTATTACATGGGTATCATCTGACTTAGGAATATTCAATCGCATCCACTGAATGAGGTGTGACTTTCCTGATCCAGACTCACCTATTACTACCGTCATGACTTCATTTTCTTGGTTGTCGGCTAGAAAATAATTTTGTAAAAACTCTTCCGCTTTTACGTTACTAGATGTGATTCCTGAGCCTGATATACTTAAATCATAGTCCGTATGGACAGCAAGAAATATACTGTCTGGTGCAGCCTCCGCATCTGTATGAATTACTTTTCTTATTTTTGTAGCATCCCAACATACTTCTTTATTGAAACTCATTTTTTCACTCCTGTATATTGGATATGACTGATTCTTCTATTTGCTGCACTATTTAGACGCATAACATTTGCATCTGATTTTGATAGCAATTTAATGATGCCTTTTTCTTCGAGTCTAAGCAGAGCTAACGAAGTCGAATACGATAATTCATTCTCATTGCGTTGCAATCCTTCTCGTGAAACACTTTCAACTTTATCTCTAATCCAACCTCTCTCTAATACAGGAAGCTTTTCAACAATTACATTTAGAAACTTTTCTATTTCAACTTCTTTACTATCTTGGAATATACTCTTAAGATGACGCAAGATTGCTGGTGTGGGGTCAGGAATAATATGTGTTTTACCACTTATAGACACTTTACTACTAAAGCCTAGATATTGACACCAGTAACTAAAATGTTGACTTCTTGAATTATTTGTTAGCTCCAGTTCACCAAATTCGCCATTAGACAGATCTTGTGTGACACGTGAACTGATGTTATCTGCCCAGTCAATTGGGTTTTGTGGATTTTGTATCAATAACCATGCTGCTGCAAATGAAAACTTATCTTTTAATACAAACTCTTGTTTGAAAATTTGATTTTCGATGTAACTGATTAAAGGTTCTTTCTTCAAGTGGTGATTTAACTGTACTAAAGAAGCACCACTGTCCTGCTCTTCAAGCTCAATTATTCCTAAAGAGTCGGCAACACTATACACTTCTTTAAATACCGAACTCTCCCCACGACCAGATGATGGACTAAACAGTTCTTCAAGTTCTGTTTTTGTATAGCCTCTTGTTACACTTTTTAGAAAATTTACTAACATTTCTAAACGGTTTGGTTCAGCTGCAAAGTTACTAACAATACTCATCTTATACCTTCTTTATAAATTCATTTATACTATTTACATCACCTTGAAAAACATCTGCAAAATATGGTGAAGAATTACGTGGATCTCTTATTCTTTTAGGAGCAACTATAATGCTATTCTTTACATTGTATTCAATGAAAGTTGGGGTCAGTAGCACATCATCACCTATAAATATAACTAAGTCCACTTGGGGCAACCTAGTTTTAAGTGTTGATATTTGGCTCAAACTCTGAGCAAACTCAATGTTAATAGGTTTTTCATATAATGAAACTTCTTTTATTTTTTGATTTAAAAACTTCTCTTTTGCATTGCCTATAAATATAAAACTTTGATAACCCTGCTTTAATAAACTTTCCAGTTTATTCGGGAATTTACGCATAAATTTTCTATCTTTATACTCCTGCGAATACGTAACTAAAACTGCATTTTTATTTGTACTTTTTTTCTTGTTTATTGAGCCCACAATCGATGCGAGTAGATACTTCTTTTCATTGTTTCTGCACAATATACAATGACTACAACCTTTTGATATCAAATAGTCATTGCCTAGTACCTTGATAGAATATAACTCCTCTAATAAGTCTGCTGGACAATTGTTATTTTGTAAGTACTTGAACATCAAATTCAAACTTTTTTGATTCGAATAATAAATTTTTGAACGTACAGGGTCAATTGCCTTAACCCAAGTTTCTTCATCGATATGATTTTCATCTACAATTGAAATAGATATATATCGTTCCGGGTTTTCCAAAAAAGGCTTTTTATGAGGCACTCCTTCTAGACGAATTAATTTTGCTCTGGCCATAAGATTTAGCACTTGAAAGTTCCATCTATAATGTCGTTTGCTCTCTAAATCAAGATTATACTTTGGTGGTACTCCGATATCAATAATATAGTGATCGGTCTCTTCATCTAAAATTTTATTTGTAAACATCGTTTTCCAACGATCTAGACCTTTTTCATTACCAATCACTGTTGTTTTATTTATTTTTCTGGCTATGTCTTTATCTTTCGACGCAGGAAGCATTAAAGATAGACTTTGTAAACCATCTCGTCCACCTCGGCCAACTTCTTGATAAAAGCGATTCATTGTCTCAGGAATACAAGCATGTATAACACTTCTTACATGAGCATAATCAATTCCCATACCAAAAGCCGATGTCCCAACAACAATATCAAGAGATTCTTCTTTCCAGCGAGTAACTACATCAGACCTAATATTACTTGAACTCCCCCCATGCAATATTGCTGTACTTTTAAATCCTTCGTCTTTTATAGCTCGAAAATATTTCTCAGCATCTTCTTGAGTACTCGCATAGACGATGAGTGGACGTGGCAGGTAATACAAAGACTCTATTAATCGCTTTTCTTGTTCTTCTGTACCTGTTACACTACCGACCCAATAATCAATTTCGGGGCGAAGTTTTGCCGCATTGTAAAATTCAAAAGAATTACTGTTTTTCGTAAATAGTTCTTGAACCACATTTATGGCTTCTTGTGTAAAAGTAGCTGACAACATTACTGTTCGAAACTCATTCCCTTGCGGTGCTGAACTTAAAAGTTGTCTCCATAAACCAGAAAAGACTTGAAACTCATGTCTGAAATCATTACCCCATTCATCAATGATATGTGCTTCATCCACAACTATCGCTCGAACAAAGCCACTTTTAGAGGCTTCTATCAAGGAATCTCTTAGCGATGTATACACTGCTTCCGGAGAGGTGAATACAATGGATTGCGAGCCATCTTTTATTCTTGACCGAAAATATTCTTTTCTCTCGGGGTTATCTGCCAAATATGCAAATGGTTCATCTGTATGTAAGATTTTTTGCATCGATTTTTCATGATCTATTGCAAGCGCAACCGTTGGAACAATAACAATCGTACTTCCATTTGCATGCGAATTATAAAAACCTATTTGACTGATAAGTTGGAATATTAGACTTTTTCCTTCACCTGTAGGCAAACTTACAGCAAGTGTTTTACCAGCTTCAAGTGAAAGAGCGTTCCGTACAGCCTTTTTTTGATCAAGACTATTATAAGAGGAGAAGCCAAGCTTTTTTAGGAAAAAATCCTTTTCATTACGCTCAAAGTTTACAGTCTGTCTAACATTGTGCATTGAAATAGCATCAAGTTCAATCAAATTTTCATCTGAACTTTTAAGCCATTCCGGTTGCCAAAACGATGCAGTTAACCTGATTTGCCCTTGTGCTTTATAATACTCTACTCCTACCTTATTAAAAATATTTTTCGCTGGCCATAAATCGACATCAGGCAGAATTAGCACAGATTTGTCATTACTTCTACGCTGTGTATTTTCATGAAGTAAAATCTGGCGAAACAATACAGCAATATCCAATGAACTACGTCCAGCAAAGTCGTTGTTATACGCCCTTAAAAATCGTTTTGTAAAAGGATCCTGGCACCGTTCCACCTCTGTAGCATCATTCTTACTAAATAAAACATCTTGTAAATACTCAAAACTATTCATCAAATAACCTTGTCTCACTAATAGACCATCTAGAAATCAAAAACAGTCCCATTGAATCCAAGCGTATAAATGGGTTCTCCAATTGCTCCATAATCCTATGCTCAAATTGAAGTTCTTGTGCCATTAACATCGTGTTGCTACTATCTCGCTTTTGTCTAGCCTCTATGTTCTGTATTCTTCTTTTAATATCAAAGATAGCATCTTTTTTTGCAGTATTAAAAGAAGTAAGAAACTCCCCATTTTGAAAAAGTATCTCTTTTGCATTCTTATGAACATCTAAACACATTGTCTTTAATACATTGGCATCAATAAAATGCTCCAATACATGTGTTCTATTTGACAGGTTTTCATCACCCTCTTGCTTGTCGTATGGTCTATCCAATATTTCAACAATGGGTTCATCATTAATTACATTTAGATCCTGGTCTAAGTAAATTGATAGGTATTGAGGGGGGATATGTCCGTCACATCGACGTTTAAATGCACTACCATCACGTCCTAATTCATCATCTTTTATTTCTACAACAAAATTAAGTTTGAAAGCAATCCATACATTGTCCCTTGGTATAAATTCTGGGAAGTCCGCTTCTTGTCGCCACGTACTAAACACTGTTCCTCTATCTTCCCAGTTCAAAAAACGCTCAATAGCACTAAAGAATGGATGACCAGGTCGCAATAAAGAAGTATTACTATGTTTGACAGCCACGTGACGCTTGTATGTCAAAGGTCGCTCTAGCCCTAATGCAAAAGCGTCCTCCCACATATCTGTAACAACTGAAAAGTTTTTAGTCCAAAACTGCTGCTTGGGAATTAGCGTGCGTTTATCATTCCACCATACTTTAAAACTATAGCCATCATCCTGACTTCGCGAAAAAAGTAAAAAATCGAATAATAACTTATCAAAAGAGTCTACTATTTCACTTTCTGGGTATTCAGCATCTTCTATTTCCTGTGCCAACTCCAAAGCATCATCTTCTTCTAAAATCAGGTGGTTTAAAGCATATTGTTCATCTAGTTTTTCACGTTCTTGTTGAATAATCTCATTAAGTTTCTCAACTAATTCACCCTCACGACCACCCTCTTTATCAAAAGCATCCTCTAGCCCTAAAGTACCATATTGAAAAAGTTGAATCATCATCTTATTCGTAATCTTTTCTAGTGAAAGTTGTATGTCTGAAATAGGTTGATGAAAAATATTAAACCCGTTTTTTAAGAGGTTTAACCAATTGTTCCAAAGATGCGATTCATTTTGTGTAGGTAAAACCACCAAATGATTAATAGTAGAACCTGTTCTTCCATATCTATCTAAACGTCCTATCCTCTGCTCAATACGTGAAGGTTTTAGTGGCATATCCAAATGTATCATTGCCTTTGCATATTGAAAGTCAACACCCTCTTCTGCTGCCTGGTTACAGATACATATTCTCGCAGTGGAGTGCTCTTTAAAATATTCAGATTCACTTATATTGACACTCTCTATTGAGTCATAGTTTATAGAAAATCCTGGTTGTAAACGATTTAGGCTATTCTCGAATTTTTCACCAATTTCTTTATCAGATATAAAAGCCATAAGTTTTACATTTGAATCGAAATTTAGTGCATACTTCAAAACTGCCTTTGCCATCGTATCAATATATTTAAATTGATTAGTGCCAACAGCATCATGTATCGCAATGATGATCTCTTTTTCTATTGATGATTTACTTTCAACCATTAGACGTTCTAGCAAAGTGACTGCTTTCTCTTTTTGCATATATGGTAATTTCAGCAAGGCAAGATGATTTTTACATAATTGTTCTATTCTTTCTGTATTTTGATCTTGCATATCTTGACTTACCTCTTCGCGGTAAGTATCAATAAGATCATAAATATCATTTAAAAATTTATTATCCAAATAAACTATTTCAACATGACTAAAGTCCCCAAACTCTTCAGGCCCACGATCGCTAAACACCCAATCTTCTGCATCTGAACGCCTTGTACGAATTAAACGCTGATGTAAACGATATGTGTTTAAGATATGGTTTTTTAATTTACGTAACTCGGCTTCAAAATCATCTGCTTCTTCGACTTTCCCTAAAATTGTTTTACACAGATCTAATGCAAATTGATCGTCTATAAATAAGTCTTGAGGATTTGCCAAAATCCGTTTTAACATAAATTTTGATTGCCCCACTCGTAAATTACGTAAAAACCTTCCCAGTTCGATCTGTTTTTCGAGTTTGATTTTAAAAGCTTCAATTGTCTCTTCTGCATATAGTGCTGGATCCAGCAATTTCAACATATCTAATAATGTTTGTTCTTGACCAATTCCTGGTGTAGCTGATAAAAGGAGAAGGTGCGTGCTTTTTAATGCAACCTCTTTAATGGCAGCATGTACTTCTAATTCTTCTGCAATAATATGATGAGCCTCATCAATAATAACAAGTCTATATTCTTTATCTTTTACTTCAGATGGAGTGACAATGTCAACACGGTTTTCAAAGTCTTCTAGATAAAACCGAGCATGCATCTCCTGCTCCCATTTGTTGATCAAATGGTCTGGGACAATAATCAATACTCGACTAGCTTCATCGTCTAAAAGACACTGTCTTGCAATAACCCCTGCTTCTATCGTTTTTCCCATACCAACTTCATCAGCAAGCAAATACCTTTGTGTATTGTCAGAAAGGATTCTACGTACAATATCCACTTGATGCGGTATAAAATCAATCGCAGACGAAGTAAGTGCGGTCATCCCTTTAGCCGCAGCACGAAGTTCTACAGACTTTTTTAATACTTTAGATCTTACATTGTGTAAATACTGACTCTCCCCACCAGAATAAGCCAAAATTTCTGTCGGGTCTTCCAGCGGTAGTAGACATCGAACCTCTAACTCCTCTGAGGCATACCAATCTTCTTTTTTATTAGGAAACCTAACCTTATAATCCATTGCGGGGTTAGTTGCATCGTCAAATTCTATTACGCGACCAATCTTCCATGTATGGTTGTCTTCATCTTTTACATAAACACGTGTCTGAGGACTTAAGTACACTATTTGTAACTCGTCGATTAAAAATGTTTCTGTGATCTGCTTAGTTATATTTAGAAAGAACTTCACATCTGCATGTGTCTCATCAATACTAATGACTTTTCCAATGCCAAATTCATTATCAACTGCGACTAAATTATTTAACAAGATTGGCACGTCTTCACCTTTTTAACGAAAGCTAACTTATACTAATGATAACTGATAAATAATTACAAGATTAATATTTTCTTTATATTTTGGTATATCATTGATACTAAAATACTTTGAATATTCAATTGCAATGGGTGAGTCTTCCACTACTCGTAAATTATTAAATGAAATCCAACTCACCATTATGTTCTTTTTAACCTTGGTTAAATTTAACCTGGAGAAAAGGGGATAGACTATTTTACTATAGCTATTAGAGAGATATACTCCACTTGATTATACACTTACAAATAAAACTACAGCCGATTACTAAAAGAAAATTGAATGGATTTTTATATACTGTAGGAATATATCTAAAAATAAAAAGAATGAAGGGAGGAAGTGCAACGATGATACCCTTTAACCATCTAGGCTGGCTATTCAACTCTTTTGGCTCTGCCTCGTACCCTCGCGCAGCGACCGAAGCGCTTTGTGCTTTTTTACAACCTGTTGCTGACAGTGCCTCGTTACTTGACCTCGGCGCCGGAACAGGCGTTTTGAGCGAATTCGCTTTTTCGTGCAGAGATGACCTTCGGTTTGTTGCGCTCGACCCCGCCGAAGGGACACTCAACTTCTCCCCGCATTATGTCCAGACTCACACCGCCAGAGCTTAAAGAGAAAGAGCACTCTTCTCCACGAATTGCATTAATTTTTATAGTACTTTTTACGTTTCTATAGAAAAGTTTTGTAGCTTGTCATCTTTTGCAAGTGTCTTTGCAATATGTCGTTAAAATGATGTAAGTAAAAAGCATTCTATGATGCAGTCTAGACATGGGTAACAATTCAAACATACTAATCTATCAAACCGAAGATGGCAATACTAAAATAGAAACAAGACTTGAAAATGAAACAGTTTGGCTTACAATTGAGCAAATGGCAGAACTTTTTCAAAAGGCAAGATCTACTATAAATGAACATATA
>NZ_JBFFOH010000026.1:0-24599 GCF_041562805.1 Sulfurovum sp.
CCAAGTGCTTTTACAACTTCAGCAAAATGTGCATCTTCTACAGCTTCTCTGGGTACACGTGGTGCAACCCAAAATCTGTCGGTATAGTATGCTTTTCCCTGAACGTTGTCTTTTGGTACATATTTTCTCATTAGATCAACCTCGCTCTTTTACCAGTTTGTGTCGTTAAATCCTGCTTTGTATTCTTTTTCATATCTGCAGACTCTTTACGTATTTTCTTTTGAAGCATCATAAGTGCATACTGAAGTGTTTCAGGACGTGGTGCACAACCTGGAAGATAAATATCCACAGGAATGATACGGTCAACACCCTGTACTGTTGCATATGTATTAAACATACCACCGGTATTTGCACATGAACCCATAGAGATCACCCATTTAGGTTCTGTCATCTGGTCATAAAGTCTTCTGGCAAACTCTGAGTGTTTTTTAGAAAGTGTCCCTGCCAGGATCATTACATCTGCTTGTCTTGGAGACGCTCTAAAGATCGTTCCCATTCTATCGAAGTCATAACGTGAAGCACCAGAGGCCATCATTTCGATCGCACAACATGCGAGTCCATAGGTAAGCGGCCAAAGTGAGTTTGAACGCCCCCAGTTTACGAGTTTGTCTACCGAAGTCAATGCTATCGGTAAGCCAGCAGAACTGGCGTAATTTACTTGATGCTGTGCCATTCAAGTGCTCCTTTTTTCCATGCATATACGAAACCAATCGTAAGTAGTAATATAAATAGTATCATCTCAGCAAAACCAAACCAACCAAGTAATTTAAAGTCGATCGCCCAAGGGACCATAAAGATAATCTCTACATCAAACAAGATAAACAAAAGTGCTATCAGGTAAAAATGTGCAGAAATAGTGTTAGGTTGTTTAGTTACCTCTGGTCCACATTCGTATATACTTAATTTAAGTCTTTCAGTATCAAGCCGTGCAAATTTTCTACTAACAAAGCGTGCAGCCCATAACGTCGCGGGGAACGCCACTGCTGTTAACGCGAATAAAACAAATACACCGAAATATGGATGTTCTGTAATTACATGAGTCATATTAATCCCTTTATTTTCATAATTCTATTTGAAAGTGAGCGAAGCTCATTTTCAAGTTCCTCTCCCTGAAACGCGCCTTGGGCAACAAGTGTTCACTTGTTTTTTCAGTGTAGAGAACTCTTCAGAATATCTCTTTTATATTATCTGAAAGATAGTTAAAATATTTTTGGGACGTGATGCTTTGTGTGATTAGTTTTTAGTATGTAACAAGATGTAACTATTAATATGCAAAGAAAATGCAGATACAATATCAAATGAAATTATTATAACTATAAGGAATCATAAAGTGAATCTTCTCAAAAACTATATGAATATACTCTATTGGATAGCGATGGCAGGCTTGATTTTCTGGTTTGCCTACTCCAAAGGATGGATATTTGCCAACTTTCAATCCATTGATGCTAAACAAGCTATGCATTTGCTGGAAAATGACGATAATGTAACACTTCTTGATGTCCGAACCATACAAGAATATAAAAGTGGTCATCTCAGAAACGCGGTACTCATTCCGGTGCAAGCGCTAAGTAAAAACCTGGGTATGCTCAAACAGGATAAAGATAAAAAGATCATCGTGTACTGCAGAACAGGGAGTAGAAGCGTCTCAGCATCTCGTATATTAGAAGAGAATGGATTTACGCCACTCAATGTCAAAGGCGGGATCATTCAACTGATGGGGGCAAAAGCTGAATTGGTACAGTAGCCTCTTCTTTAGACTTTAAAGCCCATACTTTTCACACCTTCAAAACTGGAACCAAGTTCTTTTTCTATCTCTTCCAGGAAATCTTGATTTCCAAACACACTCTCTTCACGTACAGCTACTTTATAGGCTGTATTTTTGAGAATCAGGTTTATCTGACCCCCTGTGAGTTCATGTTTTGCCAATTCTTCTATATCAAAGCCCTCTTCGTAATCTGCATTTTCAGGGAGCATGAACTGCCAGAGTCTGAGACGTTGTTTTTTACCTGGTTTTTTAAATTCGATCTTGTAATTAAAGCGTCGAGAAAAAGCTTTATCTATGTTGCCCAACAAATTGGTTGTTGCGATGAGTATTCCCTCAAATTTTTCTATCTGTTCAAGGAAGATATTTTGCATTTGGTTATGCATTTTGTCTGCAGAACTCCCTGCACCCTCACTTCTTGCACTCAAAAACTGGTCTGCTTCATTGAGCAGTAAAATAGGATCTACTTTTGCTTTTTTGCTTAACTCTTTAAAATCATCAAATATCTTACGTACATTCTTTTCACTCTCCCCTACATACATAGAAAGAATTTTAGAACAGTCAAATGATAGTATAGGGCGCTTCAGTGTTTTAGCCAGGCTCATCGCAGTCATCGTTTTACCCGTACCTGCAGCCCCATAGAAAATAATACGTGCATCAATCCCTTTACGTTTGTCTTTAATACCCCACTCTCGGAGTTTTTTAAATACCTCTTTGTCAACCTGTTTGACAACGTTTTGCAGTGTCTCTCTGGTTTTAGGATGTAAGACCACATCATCCAACGTAGTTGTAGGTTTTAAGTACTCAAAAAGTTCCTGTTCCTGAACCAAAGCATCCAACTTTAGCTTTGTTACTTTTTTACTTTTTTTAGGATGTATAATACGCTGCATCACCTCTTCTTGGAGATAAAAAGAACGGCTCACTCCGCCAAACATATTCAAGATCTCTTCATAGTCGATAATGTCATCACTTATGAGTCTTGCACCATCTTCAAGCAAAGCACGATTTTTTATCTTCTCATACTCATCAAAACTTATGAGTTCTATCAAAGTGTTCATGTCTCGAAACTGCCCTTCTCCCCCACTATATTCTTCTTTTAGTAAGGCTAAAAAGATACGTTTTTCTTTCTCATCAAGTTCTTTTTCTTTAAAAAATTCTTCTACCACGATAGGTGCTTCTGTCATCTTGACACGTTCTTCTATACGGGTTGTCAATAGTGTCAATTTATTTTTAAGACGTCCTATACTCAGTGAGTTATCGGCAAAACCTTGTTTAAATGTAGCTATCTTATGTAAAAGTGCCACCATATCAAACTGATCTTGAAGATACTCTAGATGGTCTGTGTAAGGTTTGACCTCAGGAAGAAAGATCTCTAATGAACCCTCTTCAAGCAAACGGAGCAAAGAAATACTTGGTGTCACAGAAGTACTTAAAAGTTCCAACTTGGATGCTTCATGTGCTTTCACCTGTCCAAAACTCACTTGGATCATCCAACCCAGATCCAAAAGATTTTTAACCAGCCCCAGTTTTTCCAAATAGACATAACCCTCTGATGAAAAGTTGTCTTGAAGTATCTCCAGGACAGAGACTTCTTCCAGCCCTGACACGTAACGCTTGCAAATATACTGTACCAGTGATGCTTCTTCCTTCGTACATTTTAAATGTTCAAAAATAGATGTCTGGGTGACATCTTTCGTTTCAATAAAGTCAATAAGGTGTTTCAATCGTATTCCTAATAGTTGATAATACTTTGAGTATAACAAATATTTGCTATACTTTGAATAAGACATTAATGTATAAAAAAGGAGAGCATATGCGTATAGTATTGATAATGGCTATAGTTTCATCTATGGCAATGGCTGAACCAACCATGGTTAAAGATCCTAAAAACAATCTGATCTGGGAAGACACCCTCCACACCTCAGAAGAAAAAATGACACACCTTGAAGCAAAAGCCTACTGCCAGGCATTAAAACTTGGTGAATATGAGAATTGGCGTTTGCCTACACTCACTGAACTGATTTCTATTGTTGATCACAGTAGATATAAACCTGCTATTGTTAAAGAGTTTACACATGTTGACAATGATACTATCTACTGGTCAAGTACAGTATCTGCAAGAACGAGTAATGACTTCTGGGGTATTATTTTCAGAGATGGTGCCACAAAAACTGCATCTGGACTTTATGGCCGATATGTTCGTTGTGTAAGAGATATAAAATAAGAGATGTTCCTGTTTAAAAACCTGTTTCCAAAACCACTTTCTACGCAACTGACTGTCACTTCTAATAACGGGTTTCACCTCAGACCCGTTGCACAATTTGCTTCTTTGGCCAAATCATTTTCTTGTCATATCACCGCTACCTTTAAAGACAGAACTGTTGACACTAAAGGTGTTAATACGTTACTTTCACTCTCCTTAGAAAGAGGAGATACTTTTACACTGATCGCTAAAGGGAAAAAAGCAGATGAAGCCCTTGAAAAACTTCAACTACTTTTTGAAACACTGATGCACGACGACAAAGAGATCAAACAGATAGAAAGAACTGCTTACCGTTATCAGGGTTCCATTTTGGAAGGTGAGATCATCTCTCAAGGCATCGCCATTGCCTCCACCTATACCTATCATACTCAAGAAGTACAACACAAATCTACTATACAATTTGAAGAGGCTCTACATGCCAGCGTAAGAGAACTTGACATACTTTATACGAAGCAGAAAGAGGATGAAAACGCCGGTATCTACCTTGCACAAAAAGAGCTTCTGGCATCTCTGGGGGATACATGCCAAACATTAGCAGAATTTGAGCAGCGCATTGAGGAAGAATCAAAAAAACTTTTAGGCACAAAACTTGACTCTAAGAGAAGTGATTATCAAGATATACTCCAACGTGTCAAGAAACATTTGGGTCTAGAGGTAAATGTCACTTTCCCGGATAGACCTTTTATTCTGCTATGTAATGATCTGCTTCCCAGCGAGATCGATACACTTCTAGATACAAAAGTTGCTGGTGTGATCTTAAAAGAGACTTCTGTTAACTCCCATACGGCTATCTTGCTTCGTGCCTCAGGTATTTGTTCTCTTGTTGCAAACACCCAGAGCCTTGTTGAAAATGAGACTATCATACTTGATACGCACTCAGGAGTCGTCGTTCAAGATCCAAGCAGCGATGACATACAAAAAGCAAAAGAACGTTTAGAGAAAGATACCACACACAAAGAACTCTCTGCCAAAAAACGTTTTGAATCTGCAACAACACAAAAAGGCAAACATATTAAAGTCTTTGCCAATGTTACAGACATCAACACAGCAAAAGAAGCTAAAGAAAATGGGGCAGAGGGGATAGGTCTTTTACGTTCTGAATTTTTATTTAAGGATGTAAAGCCTTCTTTAGAAAAACAACACAAAGACT
The DNA here is from genome assembly GCF_041562805.1 of Sulfurovum sp. Taxonomy (GTDB): domain Bacteria; phylum Campylobacterota; class Campylobacteria; order Campylobacterales; family Sulfurovaceae; genus Sulfurovum. The sequence continues at coordinate 5,176 of NZ_JBFFOH010000026.1, forward strand.
ACAAAGAAATCTTTGATATCTTTGATGACATTACCGTGCGCACACTGGATGTTGGTGGGGACAAAAACCTGCCTTATATACAAATAGATTCAGAAGACAATCCTTTTTTAGGTATACGCGGTGTACGTCTATTTAAGACGCACCCTGAACTCTTGGAAGAGCAATTACATGCTATCTTCCTTGCTGCAGATAACAAGCCTATAAAGATCATGTTCCCTATGGTCAGCTCTGTGGAAGAGTTTATACAAACAAAATCTTTTGCCCAAGATGTAGCTAAAAAATATCAGCTTGATATTTCAAACCTTCTCTTTGGAATCATGATAGAAGTGCCATCGGTACTTTTCTTGTTGGAATCATTTAACGATGTCGTAGACTTCTACTCCATCGGAACCAATGACCTTACTCAATACCTTTTTGCCATAGAGAGGACACACTCTGTGCTCAAAGCAGATGAACTCTCACCTGCAGTCTTTTCTGCAATTGAGACCATCCTCAATAAAGCAACAAAACCCGTGAGTATCTGTGGTGAACTGGCCGGAAATAAAGATGCTATACCCAAACTTTTAAACTTAGGCATAGAAACACTCAGTGTTGCCCATAAATGCATAGCACAAACAAAAGAGGAGATACGGAATGTGTAAACAAAGCGACCAGTCGCTTGAGCCTGCTGCTGAAGCAAACACAGTGTTAACGCAGTGTGGAGAGCTTTGCTCTCTACACGTTCTATTAAAGGATGATAATGTTTAATTTACTTCAACGCATTGGTAAAGCACTGATGACCCCTATTGCAGTGCTTCCCGTTGCTGCTCTTCTACTTCGCTTAGGTTTTGGAGACATTTTCGATGGTCAGGTCGCCCTTATCATGAAAAGTGCCGGAGATGCGATCTTCTCTCATCTTGATCTTCTTTTCGGTATAGGTATCGCTTATGGATTAGCCAAGAATAATGATGGTGCAGCTGCACTTGCAGGCGCTATAGGTGTACTTATGGCCAAGGCCGTCTATCTTAGTATAGACAAAGATGTGAACATGGGTGTCTTTGTAGGTATTATCATCGGTGTCCTTGCCGGAACACTTTACAACCGTTATCATGACATCAAACTGCCTGAATTTTTAGGTTTCTTTGGAGGAAAACGTTTTGTTCCCATTATTACCGCTGTTGCTGCTATAGGGGTGGGTGTACTCGCTGGTTATTTCTGGCACTTTGCACAAAGTGGTATTGATGCATTTTCAAATGCGATCATCGGACTCAATGAGATAGGTACATTCATCTACGGTACACTCAACCGTCTACTTATCCCCTTGGGACTGCACCATATACTCAACTCTGTATTTTGGTTTCAACTCGGAGAATACACCTATCTTAAAGATGGAGTAGAAGTGGTGGCCAATGGAGACTTACATCGTTTTTTTGCCGGTGATAAAACAGCAGGTGTCTATATGTCAGGTTTTTATGTGGTAATGATGTTTGGTCTGCCTGCAATGGCCTATGATATCTACTTGAACACGCCAAAAGAATCTCGTAAAAAAGTAGGTGCCATTTTGGCAGGGGTTGCATTTACCTCGTTTCTCACAGGGATCACCGAGCCTTTAGAGTTTCTCTTTTTGTTTGTAGCTCCTCTGCTCTTTGTTTTACATGCCCTACTTACCGGTCTCGCCCTCGCTATAGCACAGATGTTAGATATTCATGCAGGGTTTGGTTTTTCTGCAGGCTTCATAGATTATGTTATTAACTACAAACTTGCAACAAATCCTCTGTTTATTCTCCCTTTGGGGGCAGTCTTTGCTTTCATTTATTTTGTCAGTTCTTACTATACGATCAAGCTATTTAAGCTGACTATTTTTGAAGAGACAACAGAAGAAAAAAACATACAGGAAGATGATGAAGCACAAGCATTTATAACTGCATTTGGAGGCAGTGACAATATCATCAATACCGATGCATGCATCACGAGATTACGTATGCAGGTGCAAGACAGTTCGCTACTGAGAGATGATGTATTCATTGCCTTAGGTGCCAAAGGTGTCATCCGACCAGATAAGCACAGTATCCAAGTAGTACTGGGAACCAAAGCAGAAAGTGTCGCCGAAAAAATGAAGGCACTCTTACAAAATGCCTAAATATTTTTTAAGAATTCGTTAGTTATAGATTAACTTATACACGTTACACTATATATCAAAATTTTCAAGGAGTCCTGATGTATAAAATGGTGGTAGTTTTGTTCTTTCTGCTGCTTCATGGTTGTGGATTGAACAGCTTGTTTGTCGCAGATGAAGTTGACAAAGTAACCATTGTAAAATATACGCCTTATATGAAACACAACAGGGCCTACTTCACAAGAACAGCGCTCAAAGTGATGAAAGATGATAAAAATTACCTCTATCTTTATCATGAAGAAGAGAACGAATTGGGTATACTGCTTCATCGAAAAAACCAATATATACTCTATAATTTGTCAAATCCGGAAAAACAGGCACTTGCCCTCAATGCAACCCCAAAGACAAAATTTAGCCATGTAGTAAAAAAATTTAAACGCAAGGGATATCGTACGATTGATTCTCTAGAAGCAGTAGGATATATGGCATCCGTATCTCTAAGACGATACAAAGGCGTTAAGACACTTTTAGTTGATGTGAAAGACTACTCACGTCTCCAGGATCTTTACAAACATGCTATTGCAACGTATGATGCGACTAAGATAAAAAATATTAAAACAACACTTCCCAGATCATTGATATATGATGATTATATGCATTACGAAAAACTGGCTACAACCCCCGCACAAATAGAACAGTTACAGATCATTGCCAAAAAATTAAAACTTCCGACTGCATCCATCAAGAAATATGCACCTTATGCTTACTATTTACATGAGTCATCTCTTGATGAACTGTCGGCCTATCTTTCGCAAAGATCTACAAGAGATATGCTCTCATACCAACAGTACAATATGCTAAAACAAAGAAAAACCGATCTAGAAGAAGAAAATCTCTTTAATGAAGGTTCGCTAGAAGATCTCATCGCTGCATACAAGATCAATAAAAACCCAAAATACAAAGAACGCATCTTGATTCTGATGAAGGAAAGCCAAAATACCCCATAGAATTATGATTCACTAAGAAGTATGCACAACAGAAGTGAGATTTAATCCAATCATTGTACCCGCATCCTTCTTGCTTTGTATGTTGATAGGTATCATCAATTCATCACAAAGTTTTTTCACAATATGTAAGCCTATCCCTATCCCTCTGTCCTGCTCTTTATAATATCTATCAAACACTTTTGAAGGATTTTCAATTCCTTTACCCGTATCATGTATCATTAAATTACTCCCTTTTAATACAATATCCACGGTACCATTGGCAATATTGTATTTCCCTGCATTGCTTAAAAGATTATCCACAATACGTGTGAACGCATCTATATTTGTCTCTAATATCGTTTTATCGATATCTATTTTATAGGTTACATCAGGGTACAGTACTTCAAAATAATGTACACGGTCCTGTAGTAACTCTTTCAAAGAAAACTTTTCTGACTGTGCGGGGACCCCTTTAAGAAAAATGCGTAAATTATCCTGCAAAGAGAGTATGCTTTGGATATTATTTTCAAGTCTTTGTATTTTTTGATTCTCCCCTATCTCTCTTTTAAAAAGTTTTAGATTGATCATCATGGAACTGATAGGCGTATTAAAATCATGAAGAATATCCTTCACAAACTCTTCATTAAGGCGAAGTGCCCTTTGCAGTGGCATAAGTGAATAGATAGAAAAAAGAAGAGAAACCAGCATAGCAAAAATGGAGTAGAACCAAAATCTTCTATAAAGTTTATTTGCTAACTTTTCCAGCCTGAGTATATAATTTGTTTTTGAGTAGACCACTTTCATCAAATACCTATCTGATGTTGGTACCTTGAAATAGCTATAAAAATCACCATCTTGATAGAGTATGTTTTCTTCCTTATCTTCATCCTTATCCACAAAGTCCGTTGTAAGACCTTGACACTGCAGGGTAAAGGCACATAGTTTCATCTCTATATGAATTTTATCTTCTATCTCTAATTTCTTAACCTGGTATTCATTCCAAAAGTTAATCGCTAGCAATACTTCTAAAAGTACCAAAAATATCAAAAAACTTTTACTCAATGACTCACGTTCATATTTTTTCAATCATATACCCCTGACCACGTATATTTTTGATCTCGATGCCCAACTTATTCTTCAGTTTTGTAAGATTTACACGTAAAGCATTTGGGGTAGGCTGTTCTAGAAAATCCATCAGTGTATAACTGTCTACAACTTTATTATGTGCAGTAATTAGTGTATGAAAAAGATTTTTCTGTACCTCTCCCAAACCTATCGTTTGACCCTCTTTTTGCAAAACCCTTGTCACAGGATTGTATACAATGTCCTTAAGACATATCACTTCATCATCTCTTTGATATTTACGTTTAATACGGATCACCAGTTCTTCGGGATCAAAAGGTTTTTTGATATAGTCATCCGCTCCTATAGCAAACCCTTTGGAAATAGAATTAATGTCAGTAAGCGCAGTGATATAGATAGCGGGTGTTTCGTCTCCTGCATCTTTCAGTGAAGAGAGTACGTCAAAACCATCGATCTCAGGGACATTCACATCCAAAATGTAGAGGTCATACTTCTGCGTAAAAGTCAGATCATACACTTCAGGTCCACGATGTGCTACATGTACCTCATAGCCCTCAAGTTCCAAGAACTCTTTTAGGCTATCGCATAAAATCTGGTCATCCTCAAGTAATAGTATCTTCATAATATTACAGTATACAAAAGTAAAATTAAGAAAATATTATATTAAAGCATTACTTCTTATTTTTAGGTGTCTTGAGCACAATAAAAAATGCAACCAAAATTAATCCATAGACTACATAATAATAAATATTGTCACTTTGTGGCATTAGCTCACCTCCATAATCATATCTTGGCTTTTTACAATATTTAATCGTTTTTCAATACTTTTCACATCACTGTCATCAGAGATGATAATAGGCGTGATGATATCTTTGGCATGTTCACGAATATATGCCAGGTCAACACGGATCACAGGATCTCCAGCTTTGACTTCATCACCTTCATTCGCAAGTCTTTCGAAACCTTTTCCTTCAAGTGCAACAGTTTCTAAACCGATGTGCACCATCACCTCCAGGTCTTTGGTACTTTTAATGCTGTATGCATGGTTCGTAGAAAAGATCTTTGTGATCGTACCGTCTATCGGTGCTGTAAAAACATCTGACATAGGCATGATCGCTACACCGTCACCTACGAGTTTTTGCGAAAACACTTCATCATCCACACTTTCAAGTGCTACGACCTGTCCATCTACAGGTGACTTGATCTCTCTTACTTTACGTTTTAAAAATCCAAACATCTATTTACCTTTTGTGCTTTACTTCACCGCTAACTATGGTTGACATGATACTAAAATTTTCATCAAAGATGACTATATCTGCATCATAGCCTTCTCGTAATTCACCTTTATGAATTCCGAGTTTACGTGCAGGTATTTTTGTCACAGAATTGACGATCTCAACGAGACTCATTGAAGTATGTGTTCGCATATTTGACAATGCATCATTCATCTTCAGTACAGAACCGGCAAGTGTGCCATCTTCCAGAACGGCCTTACCTTTATTGACCTCAACACTCCTACCACCCAAATCATAGGTTCCGCATTTCATACACCCTGCTCGCATAGCATCAGTGATGAGTATAAGCTTCTCTTTTTTGACTTTCTGTACCAGTTCAAGTGTACTCGGATGCGTATGGACCAGATCTGCGATGATGTCACAGGTCACATCAGAGGCAAACACTGCACCTACTATGCCAGGTTTTCTATGATGATACGGGTTCATCGCATTAAACAAATGTGTTGCATGAGAGATACCCCAGGCAAAACTCTCTTGGCTCTCTTCATAACTTGCATCAGAATGCCCGATACTTAAAATAATATGCGGATACTTTTTTGCCAATAGCTTTACAAAACTTTCTGCCCCTTCTATTTCAGGTGCCAATGTGATCATTTTAACTTCTTGTATATAGTTTTCTATAAGTGATACATTAGGTGATTGCACATAGTCTTTGTCTTGTGCCCCATGTTTGGAAATATTAATAAAAGGCCCTTCAAGATGAATCCCAAGTATATGTGCACCAGTGACCTTGCCAGCATGAAGTTGAATATTTTGTAAAGCCTTGTCAATCGCTTTATTTGACATGGTCATCGTTGTCGCCAAAAATGAAGTGGTTCCTGTTTGAGTAAGGGTTGAAGAGATCGTTTCCAGGGCATCAGGTGTTGCATCCATCACATCTGCACCACCACTACCATGTATATGCAGATCTATGAATCCCGCACTAACATAGGCACCCTTGGCATCTATGATCTCAACATTTTCATGATCTGTCTCTTCCACGATATTGACAATTCTATTATCAAATAAAAGCACTTTCTCTTCGACGACCTTATCATCTAAAAGGATCTTCCCATTAATGATCGCTTTCATTTGATCCTTCCGCCTACATCACTTTTTTTTGATGTAATTGCTTTAGGTTCCAAATAAGAGAGAAAAAATGCTTGTTGTTTTCTTATCACTCTTCTTCCCTAAGACTCTCTTTGAGAACACGTTTAAGTACTTTCCCTGTGGCATTTTTAGGCAGTGTTCTAATGACATGAATCTGTTTGGGTATTTTATAATTTGCAAGATGCTCTCTCATATATTTTTTCAAACCTGCTTCATCTAATGTCTCCACACCCTCTTCAAGTTCTATATATGCAACAGGTACCTCTCCGCTCTTCTCATCAACAATACCTATCACAGCGGATGCACCTACACCTTCAAACACATCTATCACTTCTTCTATCTCACGAGGATAGATATTGATACCTTTTGAGATAATAAGATCTTTTTTTCTATCTACGATAAACAAAAATCCTTCATCATCCATATACCCTACATCACTGGTAAGCAACCAGCCGTTAATAATAGTCTCTTCTGTTGCGGTAGGTCGGTTAAGATACCCTTGCATCACATTATCACCCTTAACGATGATATCACCTATAGCACCACGATCTACCTCATTCATCTCTTCATCTACGATCTTTATTTCGTAGCCATGTAATGCTCTACCTACAGATCCAGGTTTTTGTTTTTTAAACGTATTCATACTTACAGCAGGACTTGCTTCACTCAGTCCATATCCTTCCAGTAACGTCGCTCTTTTAAACTTCTTTGCCATGGCATCAAGTGTTTTTGGCTGCAATGCAGCTGCCCCGGAGACAAATGCCCTAATACTGTTGAACCACATAAAGTACCATGGCAGTTTCGCCTTGGCCAATGCATTATATACATCAGGGATACCAAAGAAAAGCGTGACCCGCTTTAGTAATGTCTGTTTGAAAATGTTGGCAAAAGGCTTTAGGGATTTAATAATCACTATGCTCATCCCCACATACATAGGAAGCATGATCGCTATGGTAAAAGTAAACGAATGAAACATAGGTAAAAAGACAATACCCCTGTCCTTAGGCTTCACTTTGATCGTCATGGCACCGGAATGTCCATTAGAGAAGATATTTTTATGACTAAGCATCGCACCTTTAGGTTTACCTGTTGTCCCGGAAGTATAGATAATCACTGCTGTATCTTCCAAATCTGTAGGAGTATACTCTGCCATAAACTCCGCATTTAAAGCTTCTTCAAAAGAGTAATGTTGCTCTCCTTGAACAGTTTTATCTCCCTCCCATACAATAAACCGGCATAAAACACTTGCTTTACTGCCGTTAACAACCTTATCATAAATACTCGATGCCATAAGTACAGAACTGCCACTGTCTTCTAAAATATAACTAAGCTCATCCTCTTTCAAAAATGTATTGATAGGCACGACGATAGCTCCTAGTTTTGAAGCCGCGAATATCGTATAGATGAACTCTGGTGAATTTCGAACAAAAAGTGCGATCTTGTCACCCTTTTTTACACCTTTGTCGGACAAAAAAGCAGCCAATTTATCTACCGCTACTAAAATATCTCCATAAGTGATCTTCTCATCATCCACAAAAAGCGCAATTTTCTTTCCGCGCTTTTTTGCCTGAAAGGTTATGAGTTCATAAAAGTTGTTAAACTTGTAGTCCATCTTAGTACTCGTACGCTACGCCTATAGTGGTCAAGAATGCTCCACCTTCACTAAATCCTCCCCCATATTGAAGAACTGGATTAGTATTGACTCCGGCAGGGACAGAAAAGCTCTCTTTACTATCATACAGGAAAGCTGCACCCCAAGAGAGATTTTCTGATTGTTGATATCTGAATCCCATAGAGAAGATCTTGGCATCACTGTCAGGAAGTTCAAATCCTAATCTCTCCACGGGAACTGGTGTCTCGTCTATAGCAAACCCCATCATCGCTGTGATCTTGTTTTCCATTTTGATAGTTGCCCCAAATCTAAAAGTATCAGTATCTTTCCAGTTTTTGGGAGAGATTCGTAAGTTTGTATTTGTAAATTCTAATGTTTTATATTCTGACCAATAGGTTCTTTCATAAACAGCTTCCAGTGTAAAGGTATTATTCCATGTTTTTGAAATAGCTAAATTCAATGCAGCCGGTAGTGGTACAGATACTCCAGCATCTCCACTTATTGTAATACCGGAAGGAGGATCTGTGGGAAGTGGGTATGTTATTGTTGCCGTACCGTCTTCATCAAGATCTATATTTGATCTATATGTTGCAGCTATATTGATATCATCTGTTGGTTTATATGTCATAGCCAGGTTATATCCAAATTCAATCGTATCTCCTTCCATATCAACTTTAAAAGGTGTGCCCGTATCTGTGGCATCATTTTTTACAACACCTTCACTGTATATAAGTCTTAACCCACCTCCAATACTCAAATTATCCATTAATTTATATGAAACTGAAGGGCTGAATTCTATAACTTTCAATGTAAATTCTTCAGCAAATGATTTTTGCGGTTGATTATGCCATCTTTTCGTTAATCCTCCTGGTACAGTAAGACTAACACCCCATCTAAAATCACCCATCGCCGGTGCTACATAATGTAAAAATGGGATTGGAAGATTTTCTTCTTCTGATTCTCCAGAATATGGAGCAATCAATGTATATTTATTTGAAGGCAAATGCGCAAGGGTAAGGCCACCCTCTACATAACTTTTATCGGCATCCATGAAACTCATATTTGCCGGGTTAAAATACGCTGTATCTGCCCCTGTTGTATGTGCTACATAGGCAGCTCCCAATGCCATTGAGTTCAGTGACTGCTCTGGAATTTTATATCCCCCTGCCATAACAACAGAACTTGCTATTGCACTAAGTGCTAAACCTTTTACCATTCTTCCCATTTTTCCTCCATTTTTTATTCAATTTCTCTCACTTTTGGCCCAACAGGCTGATGCCGAAAACTACTGAATGATTTCTCGTAAAAGCCCCGTCCCATGACTCCAAAAAATTATCTCAATTTACTCAATCAAAGCATACAATGCCCTGATCTCCTCTGCCCAGATTGACTCATCAATTGTTTCCAAGACAAGTGGTATGTCATCCATACGCGAGTCATTCATAATGAATTTGAAGGCATCCCATCCGATCTCTCCTTGTCCTAACGAGTGGTGTCTGTCCACACGAGAACCTAAAGGTGGCTTAGAATCATTAATGTGCATTCCCATCAAGTACTCTCTTCCTACTACTTTATCAAAACTGTTCCATGTCTCATCATAGGTTTCTCTGGTACGGATATCATATCCGGCTGTAAACATGTGACAGGTATCGATGCAAACGCCTACACGACTTTTATCTTCTACCTTATCTATAATATGTGCCAAATGTTCAAATTTATATCCAAGGTTGGAACCTTGTCCTGCAGTATTTTCAATGACAAGTTTTACATTTGAATCTGAAGTTGCTTCAATAGCTCTATTAAGTGATTCTCCTATAACATCCAAACATCCTAATTCTGCCTGCATAAGTTTATCCATATACTCCGGGTCTTTTTTAGCTATTTTGGTCAAGTGAGAACCTGGATGAAAGTTAAGTCTGTCAAGCCCTAAAATACGACAACGTTCCAGTTCATCTATAAATGCATCTCTTGATTTTTCAAGTTTTTCTACTTCAGGATGCCCAAGGTTTATAAGATAAGAGTCATGGGGTAATATATGTTTAGGCAATATGCCTGAAGCTTCAAGATTTTTATGAAATGCATCTATTGTTTTTGTCTCTAAAGGTTTTGCTACCCACTGCCTTTGGTTTTTAGTAAAAAGTGCAAATGCTTTAGCTCCTATAGCCATAGCATTGAGTGGTGCATTTTCTACACCTCCACTTGCACTTACATGTGCTCCGACAAATTTTGCCATTTCAGTACCTTAATATTGTTTTTTCACTTTTATAAGTATTGTATTGATTGTATCATGGAAAATAATTTGATTGTTTAAAACATTATAGTCGATATTATATTTATCTTTTTTTATGATTCTTTGTGTAAACCCGTCACCTTTTCTCTCTAAGCCAAGACCATTAAACAGAGGTTTCCCTCTAAAGATATTTTCCAATATATTCTCCGGATACATATCACTTAAGACTTCTTTGTTGAAAGTACTTTTACCCATACATTCCAACAAACTCATGCACACGGAAGTCTCAGATATCTCTAAAGACATCAATGCCTGTCCACTGCCGTAAATCTCTACTTTTACCTCTTCTTCATTCTCATAGATAAACCCCATGTCTGCATATTTGAATGTAGGTGTTTTAAACATGATGAATGCAGAATTTTGTTTAACATATTCCTTAGGAGCACATGCAGAGAAAAGAAACCCCATCATCAGAAGCGAAACTGTTCTTTTAAAATTCATTTATTTTTCCATTTTTTTAGATAAATTATACACTATTTAAGAGATTTTTAAGCACCCTATCTATATAATCCCATCCACAAGTTACAGATGGCCCCATCGTCTAGCGGTTAGGATCCATGGTTTTCATCCATGTTACAGGAGTTCAAGTCTCCTTGGGGTCACCATTTTATAGCTTGTAAACTTTTCAATATTTGTGGCCCCATCGTCTAGCGGTTAGGATCCATGGTTTTCATCCATGTTACAGGAGTTCAAGTCTCCTTGGGGTCACCACTTATTTATTGATCTACTACACGATATTAATTTATAAAAAATCCACTATAATACAAATAAAAGTGAGCCTTTAAATGTTTCGTCTACTTTATATAACTATATTACTCATATTACCTTTACAAAGCATTGCTTCTATCTCTTATACTGTTCGCATTGCTGTATATAACAATGTTGATTCCCTACAAGAAAAGTTAAGCAAACTCTCTCCCGAACTAAGAAAAACTGTTGAGATACAACAAAGAGGAGAACAGCATGTTGCCTGTTCTGCACATACAGACAATAAAGAAACGCTAGAAAAACTTTTACCTTTTTATCAAAAAGTTTTTCCTGATGCCTTCATATCAGCATATCAAACAACAGAAGCGAACACAACACAGATGAACACTGTAAAAAAAGCTGAAGAAAACAAAAGGATGCCTCAAACAACAGAGATTCACCCTGTCGAGGCTACAGAGGTGGAAGATACACCTTCTAATATAAAACAACAAATAGTCTACACTCCCTATAGTCGCAAAATAGTCAATCCGACAAAAAACGATATCCCTTTATATGACAGGTTTCATCAAAAAACACTTTATCTTTGTGCCTATGGTGCAGAACCGTGGTTACCTAATGTACTGATACATGTAGCATTTTTTGACAAAGAAGTTATCTATACACCTATTAGTGGAGATATCTCACCTAGAAGAGAAGTATATACCACAGATCAGAACAAGCTCCACATATCCCAACAAGGTCTTTTTGATTCGGAGATCTACAGTACAATTGACAGTATCACATCAGACTACTATCTCATTTCAAGCTGGGTAGGCAAAAATAAAGTGACTACGATACGTTACTATTTTGATCTGGAAAAAGCTGAAGCCTATGTTGCTTCTCTGAAATAATCAGAGGGTTTTTTATCTCTAGGTGTTTAGCATCCAAAAAGAGTTTTTCAAATTCATTATCTTTAATGGGTTCTGAAAAATAAAAACCTTGTAAAACATTACATTTTTGATCTACTAGAAACTTTCGCTGCTCTTCATTCTCAATACCTTCTGCCACAATATTCAATTTAAGGTTTTTAGCAATAGCAAAGATCGTCTCAACAAAGCATCTATCCTCTTCATATTCAAGTTTGTTCAACTCTGATATGAATGATTTGTCGATCTTGATCTCATCGATAGGCAACTGACGAAGATAACTTAAAGAGGAATATCCTGTTCCAAAGTCATCCATTGAAAAACGAATACCATAATTTTGAAGGATACTCATATTCATAATCAGTTGTCTTACATCTTCAGCAACTGAAGTCTCTGTAATTTCAAACACTATTTTTCTACGTTGTTCTTTTGTAAGACACTTGTCACAAAGCTGTTTAACATCATGAAGGAAACTATGATGAAAGAGTTGCCGCATACTGATGTTAATCGACATCTGTTCTAAGTAAATACCTTTTTCTTCCCAGTTCTTCAATGTTTGAAATGACTTTTTTAAAATGTCATATCCCAATTCTATAATGAAACCTGTTTTTTCAGCGATAGGGATAAACTCTGAAGGACCGACAACTCCAAGTTTTTCATTGTTCCATCGGGCAAGGACTTCACAACCAATAATCTCATTCTCAGGATTGTACTGTGGCTGATAAGTCAAAAATATCTCATCATTTTCAAGAGAAAAATGTAATAGACGTTCTATTTCAAGTTTCCATTCGACGCGTTTTGCCAGTTGACTATTGAAGAGTATAATGCCGTTTCTCCCCTGTAATTTAGCCTCATACATAGCGATATCAGCTTCTTTAATAAAAATACTGGCCTCCATTTGAGGATTACTAATGATACTCACACCGATACTGGCACTGATATATAAATGATGCTCTTCTATATGGTAGCTTTCTCTGATCACTCCCAGTATTTGTTCAGAAAAATATGAAGCATGTCTCAAACACTCCTCCTCCGTATCATAAAAAGAACTCAGGATACAAAACTCATCTCCTCCAAGACGGGATACATCGTTTTGATATTGTTTGGAAAGAGATAACATACGCTTTGCAACTTCACGTAGTAACAAATCTCCAATATCATGCCCCAAAGTGTCATTAATGGTCTTAAAATGGTCCAGATCGATCAGTAACAAATAGACATAGCGGTTGTCCTGTTTTTGGATCTTTATAGAGTTATTAAGAAGTTCAATAAAATAACGTCTATTTCCAAGTGAAGTTAAAAAGTCATGATAAGCCTGGTATTGACTTTTGATCAGATAGTTAAAGGTATTGTGCGCAGCATATAACAGGACACCACTTAAAACCACTGTAAAAAAAGCCAGTAGATAACTATAAAATTCACCTACCAAGATAAAATAAATGGTCAAAGGCAGCATGAGGCTGGCTAAAGTAACAACAGCCAGTTTTTTCTGTGAAGCCAAAATGGTTGCAGAGACAACAGTGACCCCTAATTGTGTTGCGATGGCCACATAGTGCAACGCTATCTCACTGCGTAATGTATACATAACGAACATCACAGTCCAAACAGAAAAATAACTAAATAAAAAATATCTCAGTTGCCCAAGCCATTTTTCTTTTTGTTGAAGACTAAGATCATTATCCAGAAAAACCCTATGCAGTCTATATCCCCAAAAGGAGAGAGCCAACACAACAGAAAACCATAAAAGTTCAGGTAACAAAGAAGAGTAAAGCCACCCTATATAAATATAACCCATTCCGGTACCGATAAAAAGTGCGATCACTACAAGTATCTGTTTGTGCATAAAATGATAAAAGTTCATATTGTCGAGCATGGGTAGACCTTAAGACTCTCATTAGAGAAAGATTAACTGATGATATAAATAATATTGTCAATATAATTATAATATTTGAAATTGTTATAACTTATTACAGATAAAACAAATACTTAACATATTAGCTTAGTTCACTGTATATAAAAGGTTAATAACTTTTTTCTTTAAGTTTCTTATATAATACGCATCCTTTGGTTACATTCAAATCACAAGCTTTACTATAGTGGCTCTTTGCTTTCGCGTATCTAGTATAGAAAGTAATGGCAAAGTTTTTATTGTTTTAATCAGATTGAATTGAAGTTTGGTGGAGCATAACGGGATCGAACCGATGACCTCTTCGCTGCCAGCGAAGCGCTCTCCCAGCTGAGCTAATGCCCCACAAGTTGGAAGAATAGGATTTTAGCATAAGACAGGTAAAAGACACCTATCTTACATGTGTTTTATGAACGCTCTGTTATTTCAAGCAGGTGATATCCAAATTGTGTTTGTACTGGACCGTGAACTACACCTACCTCATCGTTGAAAACAACTTTATCAAACTCCGGTACCATTTGACCTTGACCAAAGCTACCTAACTCTCCACCTTTTGCACCTGATGGGCAAGTAGAGTTTTGCTTTGCTGCTTCTTCAAAAGTGATCTCACCTGAGTTTATCTTCTCTTTTAATTCGTTACAAAGTGCTTCGTCGTTTACCAATATATGTCTTGCTGATGCTGTTGCCATTTTTAATTCCTTAAGTTTTGTTTTTTCATATTTAAAAAGTATGTTTGCACATCTTTATATACTATTTTCCCTTTCTAACAAGTAAAAAAATTATAAGCCTGCTTCATAAGCGACCAATTCACCCTTTTTCAACCTGGGTATGATATCTGTCCTTATCTTGCGTATGAGAAAACTCTTTTTTTCAAATGGTATCTGTTGAGAAGATGCGATACTCTTTAGCTTTAGATCATAATGTTTTATGAGAAAACTACGTAGCACATTGTTGAGCTCCTCTTCAGTCATCACTTCTAAACTATCATCCACACTCAATCCTACCAAACCAGGGTGTTCAGTCTCACCGTTGATAAGGGCTGTAAAAAGTTCTGCATAGCTACCCAAAATAGTGATATCCATCACACTTAAAACATTATCTATCAGATCCGGGTGTTCAATGAGGGTCTTTAAAATGCTCAATTGCGCTACATCATCTCTTTTTTGTGTGAAGCTTTCTCTTGCCCTGGCAGGGTTTGTCTCTTTCCCGAAAAATGATGGAGAAAGTCCCAATACCGTAGCTGCCATAGGAATGTATGCATCTTTGATGATCTGACTGAGTGTATCCAGATACTGTTTCACTGCGCCAAAAGCTGCTTCTTTGGCTCGAGGATCATTTAAATTATACATAGAAACAATCATCTCTAATACAAAAGGGATAAGCGGTTTAGCCTCACGAAGTAATTTCGCGACTGCTTCACTCTGTCCTTTGGCTATAAGGTCTGCAGGATCTTGTCCGTCAGGAAAGAGTACGACACCTCCATCAAATCCTGCCACAGATAACATCTGGGCCGCTTTAAGTGCAGCAGCTACCCCTGCTTTATCACCGTCATACGCTAAGATCACTTTGGGATCCCCTTTACGTAACAGTGGTAAATGTTCTGTTGTAAGTGCAGTTCCCATCCCTGCGACCGCTTCTTTAAAGCCCGCCTGATGGAACATCACTACATCCAGATACCCTTCACAAATGATGATCTTTTTATTTTTATAAATACTCTCTTTGGCTAAGTGATAACCGTATAGAAGCCGCGACTTATTAAACAGTTTTGTTTGGGGAGAGTTGATGTACTTCGCAGGATGATTCGTGATGGTCCGACCACCAAAGCCGACCAGTGATGCACTGATAGAGTAGATAGGAAAAGTGATCCGCTCCACTAAACGTGCATAATACCCATTGCCGTTTTCGCTTTGTGCGATGATTCCCGCTTCTGCCGCTTGGGGTAAAGGAAGTAAGGCACTTTGTAAAAACTGCATCACTTCCTGTCCACTTGGGACATAGCCTATCTCAAACGTTTCAATGGAATTTTGAGATATACCTCTATCAAGCAGATACTTCATAGCAGGTTCATTGTGGTTAAGATTTTTTACGTACCATTGCCCTACGGCTTCAAGTACACGCTTTGCATCTGAGTAGTCAGAACTTCCCTTAGTGTAAGTCAATGAAAAGTTATTCATAGAAGCGAGTTTTTCTATGGCTTCAGGGTAAGAGAGTTTTTCTAATTCCATCACAAACTTGATGCTGTCTCCCCCAACACCACATCCAAAACAATGGTATATCTGTTTGCTTGGGCTTACCACAAAAGAAGGGGTTTTTTCTCCATGAAAAGGACAGTTCGCTTTGTAATTTGCTCCTGCTTTACGTAACTCTATAAAGCTACCTATTACATCTACAATATCTACACTGTTCTTTAAAGATTCTATCGAGGCATTATCTATCATTCTAAAATTATATCTAATTAGATATAATTTAAGGACGTAAACAGAGTAAAGCTCACGTGACCGTTACTTTAACCTTTTACCCATAACTATTGCATCTCTTAAGGATTATTTTGGAACATATATTACCTTCATACAATGACCCCCTTTTCAGTATCATGCTCATTGTTGTCATTTCCCTTATCATTGCGCTTGTTACCTATGGATGGGGACTTCATAAACAACAAAAAGAAGAAGGAAACCTGCTTAAATTTTTAGAAAAATTTGACAGTTCTGAATGTGCTTTGGAAACAACCGACATGCCTTTCGAGTCCAATATGTTTAAACCCCTTTCACTCCTTGCCAAGGCATTTGAAAATACAGGTGAATACCATAAATCCATCAATATCTATATTTACCTCATTAAAAACATTTCACATGCCCCAGGAGAAATTGAACTAATGGAACGCCTGGGTAATACCTATCTTCATGCTGGATTTTTAGAGCGTTCCAAATCTATCTATACAGAAATTTTACGCAAAAAACCTCGTAATGTTAAAGTCCTTTATGAACTGGGTATCGTCTATGAGATCATGCAAAAATATGATAAGGCCAGAGAAGTGTTAGGTCCTCTTAATATGCTGGGTGAAGACACAGAGTCACTGGAGAAATTTTTGGACTTTTCAGAACTCCTTGCAAATAAAAATATGTCTGTACAAGAGAAGATAGACCGTCTTCTAGTGATATTAAAAGAAGAACCCGGCCTCTATCGACAAATAGCCGCAGCACTTTTAAAACTTGATACCAAAAGTGCATGGGAGATCATCGATCCTGAACGTATCAAAGAGCTTCTTGACGTCCTTTGGTTCTTACCAAATTCACAACTCGATTTAGATATAATCGCATCGAATGAGAAGCTGCGAACGCTTTACTATGCCAAAGGGTATCTGCAAGATCCCGCTACCCATAGTGGTCTCTTTAGTTTAGATATGTTAGCAACAGCAAAACAAAGTGGCTTTGAAGATGGAGATTTGATATTTTCCTATCTCTGTCAAAAATGTAAACAGAGTTTTCCTGTTTCTTTTAAACGCTGTCCAAACTGTATGGCGATAAATTCTGTTAAAGTTGAGGAAAAAATTGCAAAATCAAGCCCGAAAACAGATTACTCTTTACTCTGATGGCTCCAGCCTGGGCAATCCAGGACCTGGGGGGTATGGAGGCATCTTAGAGTATAAAGGAAAGTGTAAAGAGTACTCTGGTTCAAATGTACACACCACAAACAACCGTATGGAACTTCAAGGTGTCATAGAGGGGCTCAAACTGCTCAAAGAACCTTGTGATGTAGAAGTCGTGTCAGACAGTTCTTATGTGGTTAAAGCCATAAACGAATGGCTAGAGGGTTGGGTGCGTAGAAACTTTGCAAAAGTAAAAAATGTAGACTTATGGGAAGCATACCTTGAAGCTGCTGCTCCCCATAATGTAAGTGGTACCTGGGTAAGAGGTCATGATGGGCATCCGGAAAATGAACGTTGTGATGAACTGGCCAGAGATGAAGCAGAAAGAATAAAATTAACACTATAGGAGAAATTTATGAATGATTACAGTCAACTAGAAGAACGACTGAACTATACATTTAAAAACAAGCAATTGATTATTGAGGCTCTAACGCATAAAAGTGACAAAAAGCCTTACAATAATGAGCGGCTTGAGTTTTTGGGAGATGCAGTACTTGACCTCATTGTAGGGGAGTACCTTTTTAGAAAGTTCCCAAATTCAAATGAAGGCATACTTTCAAAGATCCGTGCGTCACTTGTCAATGAAAGCGGTTTTACCCTTTTAGCAAGAAAATTAGACCTAGGGTCATATATCTACCTTTCATTGGCAGAAGAGAATAACAATGGACGTGACAAACCCTCATTGCTTTCCAACGCCTTTGAAGCGATCATTGGTGCTATTTACCTTGAAGCAGGATTAAATACAGCCAAAGAGATATCCATTAAACTATTGGAAGAAAGTCACCCTAAAATAGACCTTGATTCTCTTTCAAAGGATTACAAAACTGCCTTACAGGAACTCACACAGGCAACACACGGTGTGACTCCTCTGTATACTCTTTTGGATTCTTCGGGACCAGACCATAAAAAAGAGTTTATTATCGCTGTGATACTTGATGAGAAAACCATTGCGACAGCAAAAGGTAAAAGTAAAAAAGAAGCTCAACAAAAAGCAGCTGAACTTGCATTAAAGGAATTAAAAGCATGAATACCTTTGGAAAAAAACTAACTCTCACTACTTTTGGTGAATCTCATGGTAAAGCACTGGGATGCATACTTGATGGTGTACCTGCAGGTCTTAATATAGATGAGGCATTTATTCAAAGTGAACTGGACAGAAGAAAACCCGGTAAATCTAAACTGGAAACAGGACGTAAAGAAGATGACAAGTTTGAGATCCTTTCTGGTACATTTGATGGAGTAAGTACGGGTACCCCTATCGCGATGGTCATCTTTAATACCAACCAAAAATCCAAAGACTATGAGAATGTAAAAGATCTCTTTCGTCCCGGTCATGCAGACTTCACTTACTTTCACAAATATGGATTAAGAGATTACCGTGGCGGGGGAAGGAGTTCGGCTAGAGAAACTGCTGCACGTGTGGCAGGTGGTGCCATCGCAAAACTGATGCTTAAAGAAGTGGGTGTTTCTATACAGAGTGGTCTCTGTGAAGTCGATGGTATCAAAGGGTCCGTACAAGATTTTGAATATGCAAAAAGTTCCAAGATGTACGCCCTTGACCCTGCACAGGAAGCTGCACAGGAAGCTGCGATCTTGGCAGCAAAAGAGAATCATGACTCTGTAGGGGGTGTGGTACTTACGACTGCCACAGGCGTACCTATAGGACTGGGTGAACCCCTCTACTACAAACTCGATGCCATACTTGCAGAAGCAATGATGGGCATCAATGCGGCCAAGGCGGTAGAGATAGGAGATGGTGTTGCCAGTACCCACTTAAAAGGGAGTGAGAATAATGATGAAATCACC
>NZ_JBFFOH010000027.1:0-24289 GCF_041562805.1 Sulfurovum sp.
AAGAGGGATTAACGTCGTATACGGTAGCGCCAAAAGACGACACTATAACGATATGTAGCACTTGTGCAGCATCTATAGAAGAGCCAACAAGTAATGAAAAACACTGGAACTGTCTGCATGACAGTATGTGGAGTACAGAACCTGCAGTACAGGTGATGGCATTTAGACTTTTAACACAGCTGGGTGCACAGGATCAACTTGATATGCTTTACCTTGAAGATGATGTAAGAGCGTGGGCAGATGAAGGTTTGGCAAATGAGAAGCAGGAACCGACACGAGATGCTAATGGTACCATCCTGGCAGAAGGTGACGCTGTAAGTATCATCAAAGACCTGGTGGTTAAAGGTGCAGGCTTTACAGCTAAACAGGGAACTACTGTTAAAAATATCCGTATGGTACCAGGTGACCCGACACATATCCAAGGACGTGTGAATGGAACGATGATATTTATCATCTCGGCATTCTTAAAAAAACTGTAACCCATCATTTTTTAGATTATAGGAGTATAATCTAAAAAATTAAGCATATAAACTAAGACTTTTCCAAGGATCTATCATGATGAGAATCATTAACTATTTTATACAGAATAAAAGTCTTAATTATGTGTTACTCATCTTCATTCTTTTTCTGGGTGTGAATGCCTATCAAAATATTCCCAAAGAACTTTTTCCGGAGATCGCTCTAGACAAGATCTCTATCAGGGGTGCTTATGCAGGTGCCAGTGCTGACAATCTTGATAAGATGGCCGTTCGGGATATCGAAGATGCATTAGGAAATATACAGGGTATCGATAAAATAGAGACGGTCATCAAGTCAGGTAGCTTTTCCATTGTACTGGACCTTAATGATGGTGCAGATAAAATAGATGCTCTCAATAAAGCCAAAGATGCTATAGCAAGAAGCAGACAATACCTTCCTGCTGATATGACAGAACCCACTGCAGAGATATTGACACACAACAGACCGCTTATTAGACTTTCACTCTCTTCTGAGCATATGAATAAAGGTCAATTGATAGAAGTAGCCAAAGAGGTCAAATCTAAAATTTCCAGAAACCCTTATGTAAGTGAAATAACGATTTACGGAGATTCAGATCAGGAAGTCTCTGTACAGGTCAATGAAGAAGCTGTGAGAGCTTATGGACTGGATCCTGCTGCCATTGTCTCCGCAGTCTCAAAACTCTCTTATATCTATCCTATAGGTGATATAGAAGAGGGTGGGAATTATATTTTTGTCTCTACTGTCAATGGAAAAGAAACGAAAGAGGAGTGGGAGTCATCACTCATTAAAATAGGGGAAAAACAAGTCAGACTTGGTGATGTTGCCAAGGTTGATATAACTTATCCTCAAAATACAACGCTTTCAACATTTAATGGACGTAACAGTATCACGCTTGTGCTTTCTAAAGGTCCAGAAGGCAACTCTATGGATATCTCAGAAGAGTTGCAAACCTTTGCCAAAGAAAAACTCTCAAAAGAGTTTCCTGGCGTCTATTTTAATTTTTATCAGGATAGTTCCAAGCCGGTTAAAGACAGGCTCGATACCGTAATTTCAAATCTTATGTTTGGATTGGTATTGGTATTTTTATCTATGGCACTGCTCATTAATGTGCGTATCGCATCTGTGGTGGTGATGGGTATCCCTATCTCTTTTGCCATAGGAATCATGTTTCTTTACTTTATGGGATATTCTATCAACATCGTCTCTTTACTGGGGGGACTCATTGTCATAGGTATTGTTGTTGATGATGCTATTGTCGTGTCTGAAAATATCCAACGTCATATGAATGAAGGGGTGCCTCCAAAGGAGGCAGTGTATAAAGGGCTTAAAGAGATGGTATTACCTGTTACTTTGGCAACACTCACTACCATCGCAGCTTTTCTTCCTCTGTTCATGCTCACCGGAGAGATCAAAAATTTCATTATACTTATTCCTATTGCGGTGGTATCGATTCTTATAGGGTCTCTTCTTGAGAGTTTTTTCTTTTTACCGTTACATGCTGAAGAGTTATTCAAAAAACAGAAAAATTTTATAAATTGGGAACCATTCCAACAAAAATACGAAGCTTTTTTACATCTTGTGATCCGTTTTAAATACATATTTTTGTTTACATTTGTAGTAGTGATACCGGTTTTGACCATACTTACGATCAAGATGCTTAATTTTCAGTTTTTCCCTGGTTTTGATGGTAATTATCTGTATATCACAGGTAAGAGTTCGGTGGATACTTCTATAGAAGATACAGAGAAGATAGCTAAAGAGTTAGAACATTATGTCCTTGAAAATAAAGAGACATATGCCATTAAATCCAGCTCTACGGTGGTAGGATATAGAAGAGCAATGTCAGGTGGAAATGAAAATGGAGATAATATGCTCTATATTACGATGGAACTTTATGATATGGAGCCTCAGAGTTTTATAGATGCCTATGTCAATCCTATTTTCAATTTTTCTTTTAATTTCAATGATCCTGAAAGAATCAGAAAGAAGCATACCTATGAGCTTGCCAAGGATCTCAAAAAAAAGATACATCCTATGATTGAAAAATATCAACTTGAGGAGCTTGGTGTTCTAGAAGACAAACCTGGATTGATCAAAAATGATATTCAGATCAATTTTTCAGGCAAAGACAGTGAAAAGATCACAGAAGCCATGCAGCGAATTGAAGATAATCTTTCTGTAATTCCTCATGTCAAACACGTAAGTAACAATGCACAGTTTGGAAAGATGGAGTATAAGTTACGTATTAATGCGTATGGTGAACAATTGGGACTGAGTGAAGTAAATATCGCACAGACACTTGCCGGTTATTTCCTGGATAGCCGTAAAGCGATGACATTCAATGAGAATGGTGTAATGGAGATAAGAACAAAAGCGATCAATAAGGATTCCGAGAAAACTTTGATGGGTTTTATGATTCCGATACCTTCTGGAAGTTTTGTCAAACTTACTGATGTTGTTGATATCAAAAAGATAAGAGCCTATGAGAAAATCGAAAAAAGAGATGGTAATACGGTCAAATCGGTTTTTGCAAATATAGATAAGAAAAAGACCACTGCAGTGGATGTGCTTAAGAAGATCAAACCTTTACTGGATACGATTCGGGAAGATGGCATTGAAGTGAGTCTTTTAGGCGAAAATGAAAAAAACCAACAATTTAAAAACGATATGATACGTTCTTTGATAATAGCAGTCTTTTTGATCTTGATCACACTGCTTTTTATCTTCCCTAAAATTCGTTATGCTTTGATGGTAATGTCGGTTATCCCTTTCACAATGCTTGGTGCATTACTGGGTCATATGTTGATCGGGATCAACCTTTCCATGCCTTCGGTTATAGGTATGTTAGGACTTGCAGGTGTTGTTATCAATGACGGTATCATCATGCTTGATTTTCTACATGGCACAAAGGATGCTGCAACCTTTTACGAAAGGGCAAAACTGAGATTACGTCCTATTTTGATCACTTCGATCACCACTTTCCTTGGACTCTTTACACTTATCTTCTATGCGACAGGTCAAGCAGTTATTCTACAGCCTATTGCTATCTCTATAGGGTTTGGATTGCTTTGGGGTACTGTGCTTAACCTTATCTATCTACCGGCACTTTACGCGGTGGTTAATAAGATCCAACCCTCCAGGGAATCATAAGATAGCGTATTACTGTTGTAGTAACTTCTCAATATCTGGTATGAGTTCCTCTGGTTTGGTAGAAGAACCATAACGGGTAATGACATTTCCTTTTTTGTCTATGAGAAATTTGGTGAAGTTCCACTTGATACTTTCAGTACCTAATATACCGGGTGCTTTCTTTTTCAGATAGACATAAAGAGGATGGGTATCTTTCCCATTGACATCTATCTTGGCAAATAGTGGGAAGGTAACATCGAATTTTGTTCTACAGAAATTCAGTATCTGTTTTTCTGCACCGGGCTCTTGACCTCCAAACTGGTTACAAGGGAATGCCAGAACTTCGAAACCTTGGTCATGGTAACTCTTGTAAAGTTTTTCCAAACCTTCATATTGGGGTGTAAAGCCACATTCGCTGGCTACATTGACGATAAGTAGCACTTTGTCTTTGTACATCGACATGGATTGTTCATTTCTTGTAATAGTCGCAATGTCAAAATCATAAATGTCTTTCATTGATTCTCCTGCATGTAGTATGTGTATTAGTAATAATCCTAGTAATATCTTTTTCAAAACTATAACCTTTTGGGTCTCTTTATACTGTTATCGTACTTTTTTTAGACTTTATCTCTTGTTAAGCAGTTTGTCTCATACAGTTTTTATGAACTATAGGTTACATTTATGACAGTTTGAGAGTATAACAATAGATAAACCTCATTTTTTAGGAGTATATATGTACGACATCATTTATATTGGCGGCGGGCTCAATTATGCCGGAGCGATCGTTGCTGCGAAAAAAGGTCTTAAAGTGGCCCTTGTTGAAACATCACTGGATCAATTAGGGGGAGTATGTCTGCATAAGGGGTGTATCCCTTCTAAAATGTTTCTCCATCACGCCAATACGATCCGTCAAAGTAAAGAGGGTGTGTTTACGGGAGATATCATGCTTGATATGCAGGTTCTCACTGCGAAGAAAAATAAACTCATCCATAGTGCAACCAAAGCAGTGACGGCACAATGTGCCCAACTTGAACTCATCGAGGGCAAAGGACATGTTATAGCACCTCATAAAGTTGAAGTAAGAGGGAAGGTATATGAGGCTGAGTATATTGTCATAGGAACGGGTTCATCGCCTTTTATCCCAGAGGGTATAGCGTATGACGGGAAGGGAATCATCACCAGTAATGAAGTACTTGAACTACAGAAACTGCCAAAAGAGATCGCCATTTATGGAGATGGTGCAATCGGCTTGGAGATGGCAAGTTTCTTTGCTTCTGCAGGTGTGAAGGTAACACTGCTATCTCGTGGGGAAACACTTTTAGGAAAGTCACATCCGTTTATCCAGAGTGCTATGCTGAAAGAGGTGGAAAGATTGGGTATTAGCCATCTTAAAAACCATGCTGTTACAGACGCTGTACATACAGACAAAGGAGTGCATGTTACTTTCGTAGATGGTACGTCCAGTTATTATGAACAGATGCTTGTCGCAACAGGTCGCCACCCCAACACAGACGTGATCGCTACAGATGAAATAACTGTCAATAGAGGGATAGAAACAGATGAATGGTTTGAAACGTCATTGGCTAAACATTATGCGGTGGGTGATTGCAACGGTAAACTGCAATTAGCACACGCGGCAAGAGCAGAGGCATTGAATGTAACAATGCAGATATTGGGTAAAAAGCCTAAACAGCTCAATTTGGACCATGTGGTACACTTTATACATACCTTACCGATGTCTTACGCTACGGTTGGGCAAAATAAATATTCACTTGAAAAAAACAATAAGGTATTCAAGGAGAGTGTTGTCAAACTAAATCACTTTACCGGTTCTGCCTTCCATCACTCCGGTAATGGTTCGATGATCGTGTATGCAGATGAAGAAGGTTTGATCTTGGGTGCGGAGATATTGGCACCTGACTCGGAAGAACTCATTGCACCTGTGGCGATGGCACTTGCAGGAGAGATGACTGCGGCCAGTGCCCAAAAGACCATTATGGCACATCCTACTTTTTCTGAAGCACTGGAGAGAGCCTATTTTAGATTATGATGATATGAGAGATATCTTTCAACTCTTTTATGATCAGTTTAAATAGATAAGCATCTGATAGAACTACACATATGGTGCACAGTACAAGGTTATAATGTAAATATATCAATGATAAATTAGGAGATATATTATGTTACAAAAAACTCAAAAATATCATTTTGTAAAACTATTGGTTCTCTTTTTAATTCTGCCTTTTCTTTTTATTTCAATGCAAGCCAATGATGCAGCCTTGACATATAGTAAGGATGATAAAAAGTTGGAATGGGGCCCCTGTCCACCATTTATACCTACTGGTTGTCAGATAGCCGTATTGCATGGAGATCCAGCTAAAAATAATTTAGATGTATTTTTTAAAGTACCAGAAAATTTTGCCATTCCCCATCATTGGCATACATCAGCAGAAAGAATGGTACTTGTATCAGGAAAATTGAAAGTCACCTATGACAATCATGAAACAGAGTTATTGAAGCCGGGTATGTATGCGTATGGTCCTGCAAAGTTACCACATACTGCATTTTGTGAAAAAGGTGATCCCTGTGTCCTTTTTATAGCATTTGAAGAACCTTTAGATGCTTTTGAGGTCATGAAAGCTGCCAACTAGAATATTGAGGGGGGATTTTATAATCCCTTCATCACGATCTCAAAGAGATAATCCACTTCATGGTCTTCTAAAAAGACAGTTTTTTTAGTTCCAAAAAAGTCCAGGACTTTTTTGGTCGGCAAAGCTGAACTGTAGAGGCATGTTGGATGTGCAGGTTTAAAAGATTGCATGAGCGCGATCTCTTCTTCGATACGCTGCTCACAGATATAGCAGTTCTCTTCAGGATATAGCCTTCCTTCGTAGTCCAACAGTTCAACATAACTCTCACAAACGATACGTTTAGGGTTTTGTTTATCCCATTTTTTGGCCGCCGAGAGGAGTAGGTCAAAGTAAAAAGATTCTATCTCTTCAGTGTCTTTGAGATGAGGTTCAAAACGTTTAATGAAATTATGCCAGATCAAGAGTTTATTTTTATCAAAGAGCCAAGGAAAACCCATATGAGAGAGTGAACGCAGTCTGGGAAGAAAGCTGCTTCCTTCACCTTCCACTTCAAAATCTATGAGATTTCCAAGCTGTAAAATGGAATGTCTCGCACCAAAAAACCGGTAGTAAGTTCTGACTTCTGTAGGACTAAGTACAAGCGCTATGGAGTCTTCATTCTTAGCTTTTCTGACAGAAAGTATAAAACCTTTTATGAGACACCTCTATTAATTTTTTTTAATTATAGTTAAAATGATGTTAAAAACAGAGTAGGCTAAAAGTACGGGTATATGGGCTCAAGCAAGCCTCAACGGCATTTAACGTACTTTTAAGTATAATCCGCGTCATTTAGGGACAATATATGATGTTCTGCTTATATTACTTTTAAGGTTTGAAATATGAAAGATTTGTTTACTTCGTTTAAAGATAATTGTGGATTTGGACTTTTAGCATCTATCGACAATACACCTTCACACAAAAATTTGGAAGATGCTATTACTTCACTGTCACGTATGATGCACAGAGGAGCTATAGCAGCAGATGGTAAGACTGGAGACGGTTCAGGACTTTTGCTTTCTCTTCCTAAATCATTTTTTAACAAAGAAGCTGCTGCTGCCGGTATAGATCTGCCTGAATCTTACGCTGTAGCAATGGTTTTCTCAAATAATGAAACCGATTTTGATGTGATCAGCAGAGTATGTTTGAACAATGACCTTAAAGTACTTTATACGCGTACTGTACCTGTAGATACGAATGCTCTTGGTGAACAGGCATTGGCATCATTGCCTACGATGAAACAAGTGTTTGTTTCACCTATGTCAGCTGTAGCTGTCAAGAGATTTGAAGCATTGGTTTATCTTTCTCGTAAAGAGATAGAGGCTGAACTTATGGAAGATCCAACTTTTTACATTCCTTCTTTCTCAACATCAGTGATCTCTTATAAGGGACTCGTGATGCCTACGCATATTAAAGAGTTCTATAAAGATCTTGCAGATGAAGATTTTGAGATCTCATTTTGTCTTTTCCATCAACGTTTTTCAACAAATACACTTCCTCAGTGGAAACTGGCACAGCCGTTTAGAATGATAGCCCATAATGGTGAGATCAACTCGGTCACAGCAAACAGATTTAATGTAGCAACGAAAATGGCAGCAGTAAAATCAGATGTCTTTACAAAAGAAGAGATGACAAGACTCACAAATGTGATACAAAACGGTATGTCTGACTCAGCAAGTTTAGACAACTTTATGGAATTCTTACGTGTAAACGGTGTAGATTTCTTTAAAGCAGCACGTTCTTTGATCCCGGCACCTTGGCATAATGCACCACACATGGATGCTGATCTTAGAGCATTCTATGAGTATGCAAGTACATGTTTTGAGCCTTGGGATGGACCCGCAGCAGTAAGTATGACAGATGGACGCTTTATTGGTTGCGTGATAGATAGAAATGGGTTAAGACCATCCAAATACATCAGAACAACAGATAACAGACTGCTTATCTCTTCAGAGTATGGAGTACTTAAACTGCCGGATGAAGAGATCGTTGAGAGAGGAAGATTACAGTCTGGTGAAATGATGGGTATCGATCTTAAATATGCTAAAGTACTTAAATCAGGAGATATAGACGAATATCTAAAAGGCATGAATCCTTATGGTAAATGGCTTAGTAATAATATGTGTTATCTTCAAGAGCACGTACCTACGGATATAGTGCCAAAATCGTCAATCGTATATGGTAATATGGAAGCCAGACAACGTTATTTTAACTTCACACTTGAAGTCATAAGAGAAGTGATCAAACCTATGATAGCTGAAGGTAAAGAGACAACGGGTTCTATGGGTGATGATACACCTATCGCTGCATTCTCAACAGAACAAAGAAACTTTACTGATTTTTTCAAGCAAAAGTTTGCACAGGTTACCAACCCTCCTATAGATCCTATCCGTGAAAAAACTGTGATGAGTCTTAATACAGGTTTTGGTGAGGTGAGAAATGTACTTTCTGATGGTCCGCAACATGCAAAAAGACTTAAAATGGTACTTCCTCTCGTCTCAGCAGAAAAATTTTATATTCTGCAGGAGTTTGGCGATGAGAAGAATGAGAAATACGATCCGGCATATAAAGTAGGA
Source organism: Sulfurovum sp. (assembly GCF_041562805.1). Lineage (GTDB taxonomy): Bacteria > Campylobacterota > Campylobacteria > Campylobacterales > Sulfurovaceae > Sulfurovum. Next base: position 8,834 of record NZ_JBFFOH010000027.1, read on the forward strand.
AAATACTATACAACCTATAAGACAGACATCAAAAGTTCCTTAGAGACACTTGTACAAACGATCATTGCAGACGTAAGAGATAATGGTGTGAGAACCATCATACTTGATGATAGAAATCTTGATGAAAATACTAAAGTTATTCCTATGCTTATGGTTATAGGGCGTTTGAGCCAGGTGCTTCTAAATGCTAAACTTAGACATTTGACCAGTATGGTAGCTGTAACGGGTGAAGTATTTGATCCACACTCTGCAGCAACAATGCTAGCTTTTGGTGCAGCATCGATCTTCCCTTATTTGCTTTACTATACAGTAGCAGAGCTTGAAGAAGGTAACGATGAGATGCAAGCGGTACTCAAAAGATTTAGAAGAGCTATGGGTGCTGGTCTCATGAAGATCATGTCAAAGATGGGAATTTCGACTCTTTCTTCTTATAGAAACTCAAGTTTATTTGATGTTATTGGATTAAATAAAGAGATCGTGTCTGACTGTTTCCCTACTGCAAAAGGTCTTTTATCCGGACTTGGTTATGAAGATATAGATGCGCGTCTGAACACAAATCACCAACGTGCATTTACCACTGAGTTTGAAGGTCAAAGGAATGTACTTTACAAAGGTGGGTTCTACAAGTATAAAAAAGGTGAAGAGTTCCATGACTTCTCTCGTCCTACTATTTCAGCGATCCAAAAATGTGCAGAAACTGGAAGTAAAGCAGATTATACTGAAGTACAAAAATTGGTGAATGAGAGAGATAAAAAATTCATACGTGATTTCTATAACCTCAAGAGCGACAGAGCACCTATCAATATAGATGAAGTAGAACCATTGTCTGAAATATTTAAACGTTTCTCAACAGCGGCGATGTCTATGGGTTCCATCTCTCAAGAAGCGCACGAAACATTAGCCGTGGCTATGAATACCATCGGTGCAAAGTCAAACTCGGGTGAGGGCGGAGAAGATCCGGCACGTTACGGGACCATAAAGAACTCGTCAATCAAACAGGTTGCATCTGGACGTTTTGGTGTCACACCGGAGTATTTACGTTCTGCTACAGAGATACAGATCAAAGTAGCACAAGGTGCAAAACCGGGCGAGGGTGGACAACTTCCAGGATCTAAAGTTTCTCCACTGATTGCGGAACTTAGATTTACAAAACCGGGAGTGACACTCATCTCACCTCCGCCACATCATGATATTTACTCTATCGAAGACCTTGCTCAATTGATCTTTGATATGAAGCAGATCAACCCTAATGCCAGAGTAGCTGTAAAACTTGTATCAACTGCGGGTGTTGGAACAGTTGCAGCAGGTGTTGCAAAAGCGTATGCGGATAAGATCATCATCTCTGGTGGAGATGGCGGTACGGGTGCTGCTCCTATCGGATCTATAAGATTTGCGGGTAACCCTTGGGAACTTGGGCTTATTGAAGCACATAATGCGCTTAAAGCCAATAACCTTAGAGGACAAGTGACAGTTGAAACGGATGGTGGACTGAAAACAGGTCTGGATATCGTAAAAGCAGCCATACTTGGTGCAGAAGAGTATGCATTTGGTACGGGCGCGTTGGTTATTGTAGGGTGTGTCATGCTACGTGTATGTCACTTAAATACCTGTGGAGTAGGTGTTGCAACACAAGACCCACATTTAAGAGAAAGATTTACAGGTAATGTACAAAAAGTGATCAATTACTTTACACTTATTGCTGAAGATGTGAGAGAGATACTTGCAGAACTTGGGTATAAGTCTTTGGAAGAAATAGTTGGACAGAACCATTTACTTGAAGTCATAGATGATGAGTTTGCCAAGAAGTTTAACTTTGAAGAACTTCTTTATAAAATTGATGGTGTAAATACATGTCAAGTGCCATTTAATGAACCATACGATCAAAATGAGTATGAGAAAGAGATCATTGAAGAGCTTAGATCAACGATTGAAGATCCATCAAAACCTATTGTTCTCAATAAAGAGATCACAAACTTAAATAGAAGTTTTGCAACGAGGATATCTGGTGAAATAGCTGCACTTCATGGAAATGCAGGGTTACCTGACGATACGATAACACTTAACATGAAAGGAACAGCAGGACAATCTCTTGGGGCATTCATGAGTAAGGGTATCACGATTAATGTGGCAGGTGCAGGTAATGACTATATCGGTAAAGGTATGAATGGTGGTTGTATTGTAATCACTTCAGCGCATACCGGACCAGAGACTGCACTGGGCGGTAATACCTGTCTTTATGGTGCGACAGGCGGAACTGTGTATATTCCTGGACAAGTAGGTGAACGTTTTGCTGTACGTAACTCAGGTGCAACAACAGTGGTGGAAGGTACAGGAGATCACCCTTGTGAGTATATGACCGGTGGTGTCGTAGCTATACTTGGTACGACAGGAGTAAACTTCGGTGCCGGTATGACAGGTGGTAAAGCATTTGTATACGATGTTGAAGGTCGATTTTATGAAAAAGTAAACCCTGAGCTTGTTGAACCACTCCGTATCGATACAGATGAGTGGGATACTGAAATGTTTGAACTCAAAGCACTTCTTAAAGACTATGCCGAAAAAACAGGATCTAAGAGAGCAGCATATATTTTAGAGCATTTTAGAACTGAGATAAGAAAGTTCTGGATGGTCGCACCAAGAGGTGTGAAACCAACGATCATAGCCAATAAAAAAGGCGAATAATAAGACCTGATATACACCTGTATGTATATCAGGTTTTTTATGACCATGATTATTTTTTAATCATGGATATATCACAAAACAGTCTTTTCCTCCTATGTCTTAAAGAAGCAGTAACCTCTCTTTGAGTATAATAGATCTTAATATGATATATACATTTAAGGTTGATTATGCAAGATCTATTTACAAGTTTTAAAGATAACTGCGGATTTGGGCTTTTAGCCTCCATTGATAATACCCCTTCACACAATAATTTAGAAGATGCGGTCACTGCTTTGTCAAGAATGATGCACAGAGGTGCAGTTGCAGCAGATGGTAAAACAGGTGATGGATCTGGTTTACTTCTTTCTATACCTAGGAGATTCTTTGCTAAAGAGGCTAAGAAAGAGGGGATAATCCTTCCTGATGTTTATGCTGTTGCAATGGTTTTTTCTAAAAATGAAAAAGATTTTGACATTATAAAAGAAGTATGTGTAAATAATGACCTGAAAGTTCTCTATACACGTACAGTACCTGTAGATACAGATGCACTGGGTGAGCAGGCACTTGTCTCACTTCCTACAATCAAACAAGTATTCATAGCACCTTATTCACTTATGGGTGCAAGAAGATTTGATGCATTGGTTTATCTTTCACGTAAAGAGATAGAAGCAAAGATATCAGAAGACAGAGATTTCTATATCCCGTCATTTTCTACTACGGTAGTTTCATACAAGGGACTCGTGATGCCTACACACATCAAAGAGTTTTATGAAGACCTTGCCAACCCTGACTTTGAAATCTCATTTTGTCTTTTCCACCAGAGATTCTCTACCAATACACTCCCTGAATGGAGACTTGCACAGCCATTTAGAACCATAGCCCACAATGGTGAGATAAACTCTGTTACGGCAAACAGATTTAACGTTGCAGCAAAAATGGAAGCACTTGAATCTGATGTATTCTCTGATGAAGAGATGAAAAAACTGGTACCGATCATCCAGTCTCAAATGTCTGATTCTGCAAGTCTTGACAACTTTTTTGAATTTTTGCGTATCAACGGCATGGACTTCTTCAAAGCTGCAAGATCGATCTTACCTGCACCTTGGCAAAATGCACCGCATATGGATGCACAGCTTAGAGCTTTTTATGAGTACGCAAGTACCTGTTTTGAACCATGGGACGGACCTGCTGCTGTAAGTTTGACTGATGGTCGTTACATTGGTTGTGTACTTGACCGAAATGGGCTTAGACCTGCAAAATATATCATCACAAAAGATAACAGACTTCTTATCTCTTCTGAATATGGTGTACTTGAAATCCCTAACGATAAAATTGTAGAGCGTGGAAGACTTCAGTCTGGTGAGATGATGGGTATTGACCTGAAGTATGCAAAAGTACTCAAAAATGATGATATCAATGAGTATCTTAAAAACATTGACCCTTATGATAAATGGCTCAATGAGAATATGGTCTATCTTCAAGAGCATATGGACGACCCATTCTCAAAAGTAGATATTCCGGAAAAAGTAGAAATGGAAGCAAAGCAACGTTTCTTTAACATTACACTGGAAGTCATAGAACAGGTTTTTGAGCCGATGGTAAAAGAGGGTAAAGAAGCAACTGCATCTATGGGTGATGATTCTCCATTGGCTGCTTTCTCAACAAAACAGAGGAATTTTTCTGACTTCTTTAAACAGAAATTTGCACAGGTGACAAACCCACCGATAGATCCTATTCGTGAAAAAGTGGTGATGTCCTTAAATACAGGTTTTGGTGAGACAAGAAATATACTTTCTGATGATGCAGAACATGCTAAAAGACTTAAAACGGTATCTCCTATCTTATCATTAGAAAAATTGGAATTACTTATTGACTTTGGAAATGAAAAAGATCCTAAGTATGATGCATCATATAAAGCAAGAATGTATGATACAACATTTAATTCTGACCTTAAAGGTTCATTGGCTGCATTGGTAAGTACTATTATTGCTGATGTAAAGAATGATGGCATAAGAACCGTTGTGTTAGATGACAGGGCATTGAACAGCTCTACGAATGTAATGCCAATGCTCATGGTGGTTGGTCGTTTGAATCAGGCACTTCTTGAAGAGGGTGAACGTCACCTGGTAAGTATCGTTGCTGCAACAGGTGAAGTGTATGACTCTCATATGGCAGCATGTATGTTAGGTTTTGGTGTAGCCGGTATTTATCCTTATATGCTCTACCAGACAGTAGCGATGATAGAGCATAGAAAAGATAAAAACGTAAATCTGGCACCAGTACTGAAAAAAGTACGTAATGCAATTAACTCCGGACTACTTAAAGTCATGTCAAAAATGGGTATTGCCACAGTTTCAAGTTATAGAAACTCAAAACTCTTTGATGTACTTGGTTTAAGTGACGAGATCGTCTCTGAATGTTTTAATGGTGCACAGGGGTTCCTTTCTGGACTTAGCTATGCTGATATTGAAGAACGTATTACAAAATCACATGCTGATGCGTATGGACATGAGACAGTTAACCGTATGTTCCCGCTGAATATTGGTGGATTCTATAAATATTTAGATGGAGCAGAATTCCATGATTACTCTCCTTCAACTGTACATGCAATGCATGCATTGTCCAAGTCTGGTAAAAAAGAAGACTTTGAAGCAATGAAAACGCTTGTAGATGGCAGAGATAAAAAATTCATCCGTGACTTTTTTGAACTTAAAAGTGACAGAACAGCCATTTCAGTAGATGAAGTGGAACCACTTGCTGATATCTTTAAACGTTTCTCTACTGCAGCAATGAGTTTAGGGTCTATTTCTCCTGAAGCACATGAATGTCTTGCTGAAGCTATGAATACGATAGGTGCTAGCTCTAACTCTGGTGAGGGTGGAGAAGATGAAGCCAGATTTGGAACCATTAAGAATTCCAAGATCAAACAAGTTGCTTCAGGACGTTTTGGTGTCACACCTCAATATCTGCGTTCAGCAGAAGAACTTCAAATTAAAGTAGCTCAAGGTGCAAAACCGGGTGAGGGTGGTCAGCTTCCAGGACACAAAGTCTCTCCATTGATCGCAAGACTTAGACATACAATGCCGGGAGTGACACTTATTTCACCTCCTCCACATCACGATATCTACTCTATTGAAGATCTGGCACAATTGATCTTTGACTTGAAGCAAATTAACCCAGAGGCAAAAATTGCAGTGAAGCTTGTTTCAACCGCGGGTGTGGGTACAATTGCTGCAGGTGTAGCAAAAGCTTATGCAGATAAAATTATTATCTCAGGTGCAGACGGTGGTACAGGTGCAGCCCCTATCGGATCTATCAAGTTTGCCGGTAACCCTTGGGAACTTGGACTGATCGAAGCACACAATGCGCTTAAAGCCAACAACCTTAGAGGTCAGGTAGAAGTTGAGACCGATGGCGGACTTAAAACAGGACTTGATGTTGTTAAAGCAGCGATCTTCGGTGCAGAGTCTTATGCATTTGGTACATCTGCCTTAACAGTGATAGGATGTAAGATCCTTCGTATTTGTCATATGAATAGATGTTCTGTAGGTATTGCAACACAAGAAGAGTCACTTAGAGAACATTATGAAGGTTCAGTAGAGAGAGTGATCAACTACTTTACACTATTGGCTGAAGATGTGCGTGAAATATTGGCATCTTTAGGGTACACATCACTCGAAGAGATCATTGGTAAAAATGACTTACTTGAAGTGATAGATGATGAATTCGCAAAAAAATTCTCTTTTGAAAAACTTCTTTATAAACTTGACGGTGATAACACGTGTCAAGTTGAGTTTAATGAACCTTTCGATAAAAATGAATATGAGAAGGAAATGCTTCAAGAGTTGATGCCTGCGATTAAAAATCCAAATGATACTATTGTTTTGGAGAAGAAGATCACGAACCTGAACAGAAGTTTTGGTACACTTATCTCTGGTGAAATTGCAAAATATTACGGAGATAAAGGTCTTCCAGACGGAACGATCTGTCTTAAACTTGAAGGTACATCAGGGCAATCACTTGGTGCTTTTCTAAGTTCTGGTATTTCTATCTTTATTGATGGTGCGGGTAATGACTATATTGGTAAAGGTATGTCTGGTGGTCGTATCATTATTACAGCAGAAAAAAATGGGCCTGATTTTGCTTTAGGTGGAAATACATGTCTTTATGGTGCAACAGGTGGTAAACTGTATGTGAATGGTCAAGTGGGTGAGCGTTTTGCTGTGCGTAACTCAGGTGCAATTGCCATTGTTGAAGGAACAGGAGATCATCCTTGTGAATATATGACCGGTGGTGCTGTCGTGATACTTGGTAAGACAGGGGTTAACTTTGGTGCAGGTATGACAGGTGGTGTAGCTTTTGTTTATGATCTTGAACATGAATTTGTAGAAAATGTCAACCAAGAACTTGTTGAGGCTAGACGTATAGATACTGAAAATACAGATATTGAAAGATATTACCTCAAAAAACTTCTCAAAGATTATTATAAAGAGACTAAAAGTGCTCGAGCCAAAAAGATATTGGATAACTTTAGGGTTGAAATAAGGAACTTCTGGACGGTCAGACCAAAAGATATGAAGGGTCCATTGAAGATAGAGGAAGGAGAATAATATGTTAAAATTTTTCGATTTAGAACGTATTGATGCTAAAAAAAGAGATGTGGTTGAGAGAACTAAAGATTTTAAAGAAATTTATGAAGTGTTCAAACCAACAAAAGGTGGTGAACAGTCAGACAGATGTATTCAGTGTGGTGATCCATACTGCCATAATGGCTGTCCCTTGCATAACTTTATTCCTCAATGGCTTAAAGCAACTGCAGCTAAAGATTTGGAGTTTGCATTTGATCTCTCCAATGAGACTTCTCCTTTTCCTGAAGTGATGGGACGTATTTGTCCTCATGACAGACTTTGTGAAGGTGCTTGTACACTGAATGACGGGCATGGCGCGATTACTATTGGATCAGTCGAGACTTTTATTAGTGAAGAAGGATTTAAAAAAGGTTTAAAACCTAGGTCTTCTCAAAATAAAATAGGTAAAAAAGTTGCCATTATCGGTGCTGGGCCTGCCGGACTTTCTGCTGCAACATTTCTTCTTAGAGAAGGTGTTGATGTAGAGATATTTGACAAACAGGAAAGAGCAGGTGGACTGTTAACCTATGGAATTCCAGGGTTTAAACTTGACAAAGGTGTGGTTTCAAGAAGAGTAGAATTTCTAGAAGAAGCAGGTGCTGTATTTCACCAAAATGTGGAGATAGGCAAGGATAAAAGTTTTGAAGATCTTACATCGGAGTTTGATGCCGTATTCATTGGTGCAGGTGCAGTAAAAGGCAGACGAGCAGGACTTAAAGGGGAAGAGGCTTCTAATGCTCACTTGGCAATGGAGTTTCTTGTTGATATTCAAAAGAAAATTTTCGAGGAAGAAAGAACGAAAAATATTGAAGTAGAAGAGAAAAATGTTGTAGTCATTGGTGGTGGTGATACAGCAATGGACTGTGTACGTACTTCATTACGTGAAAAAGCGAATTCTGTAAAATGTCTTTACAGACGTGATGCACAAAATATGCCAGGTTCAAGAAAAGAGTATATCAATGCAAAAGAAGAAGGGGTAGATTTTGAGTTTTATGTCTCACCAAAATCATTGGTTACTGATGATGAAGGTAATATAACTGCTGTTGAAATGGTCAAAACCAAACTTGGTGAACCTGATGCTTCAGGGAGACAAAGGGTTGAAGAAATACAAGACAGTGCCTATATGGTAGATGCAGATGTCGTTATATTTGCACTAGGATTTGATACTGTGAACTATCCGTTCTATGCAAACAATGGTATTAACACAGATAAGTGGGGCGGGATCATGATAGATGCAAACTATGAAACCAGTAAACCCGGTGTGTATGCTGGAGGTGACTGTCATCGAGGGGCTGATCTTGTGGTAACAGCTGCACGTGATGGGCGAGATGCAGCTAAAGCTATCATCAAAAATTTTCTAGCATAAATGAACATAGTATATGCTATTTTAAGGCATAGATCGTGTTTTATGAGGGTTTAAAATGATGAATGATTTTGTGCAAGCCTGTATCAAAGCGAATGAAGAAATATATACTATCATGCAAGATGGCTTTGACGCATCCTGGTTTGAAAAAACCGAAGTGGGTGCCGGTGGTGATGTCTCTTCAAAACTTGATCTTTTCGCTGAAGCAATATTTGTCAAGTATTTAGGTGCGTTTGGGCAGATAGAGTCTGAAGAGAGTGGTATTATGGGTGAAGGTGAAGAAAAGATCATCATCGATCCCATAGATGGCTCCTCAAATGCTCTTTCTCTTTTCCCGTTTTACGGTACTTCTGTGGCTAAAGTAAATGCTGAGGGCATTTTAGATGCAGCAGTGGTCTGTAATCTTGCCAATGGAGATATTTTCCTTAAGTCTGCTACAGCTAAAGTGCAGCAGGGAAAACTTTTTTCAGATATCTTTCATGCACCGCATACGACAGAGAATGCAGAGATAGGACTCTTTGAAAGAGCCTATGCACACCCTTTATTGGTTGCAGCATTGGACAAAGAGACTTTGAAGTTCAGATCACCTGGTGCGATTGCACTTTCACTTGCTTATGCACATTCAGTCAATTATGTACTTTTTGTAGGCGCGTTTCGAATTTACGACTTTGCTGCTGGTTTGGCACTTTGTGAAGGGCTTGAAGTGATTGTTGAGGCTGATTATGTTATAGTATCGAAAGATAAAATCATAGTAGAAAAAATAGAATCATTAATTATCGATATGCAGGAGTAAGTATGTTCGGAAATATTTTTAATAGTACAAAAGCGACAACCAAACCTCAGGAAACACCTGATCAGTGGATAAAATGTCCAAAATGTACCTCTTTAATGTACTATAAAGAAGTAGAAGCAAAACAAAATGTATGTCCAAAATGTAACCATCATTTCAGGATCTCTGCTGAAAAGCGTATCGCATCTATCGCAGATGAAGACTCTTTTGTAGAATTTGATAACAATTTGGCACCGATAGATCCACTGAAGTTTTCAGATAAAAAGTCTTATAAAAAGCGTATAGAAGAAGCCAAAGCAAAAACAGGTAAAACATCTTCTGTGATGAGTGGTTCATGTACGATCAGTGGTCAACCGGTAGAGATCGCAGTATTTGATTTCTCATTTATGGGTGGTAGCCTAGGTTCAGTTGAAGGTGAAAAGATCGTTCGTGGTATCAACAGAGCTATTGAAAATGAGTGTGGGTTTATCATCGTTTCTGCTTCTGGTGGAGCACGTATGCAAGAGAGTACATACTCTTTGCTTCAAATGAGTAAAACATCGGCAGCATTGAACAGACTACACCACAAAGGTTTACCTTTCATCTCTATCTTAACGGACCCTACCATGGGTGGTGTATCTGCATCATTTGCTATGCTGGGTGATATCATCATGGCTGAACCGGGTGCACTTATCGGGTTTGCAGGTCAAAGAGTTATTAAACAGACAGTTGGTGTTGACTTACCCGAAGGTTTCCAACGTTCAGAGTTCCTACTTGAGCATGGGCTCATTGATATGATAGTAGACCGTGCTGACATGCATCAAACACTTTCTGACCTGTTTAAACTTTTCAAAAAAGATAAAAAAGCTGTGATCCAGGAAGAAATATTTGAAGAAGTATCTGAAACAGAAGTATTTGAAGACGAACAAGAAGTATAAACCCTTGATATACGCTTTAGTAGATAAAGAAACTCTTTGCACAAAAGAAGTTTCTTTATCCGAACTCCTCCAACATCTCAAAACATTCCCTAACATTCCTCTACTTCAATACCGTAATAAATCCGGAACAATGGAAGAAAAAAAATCTGATCTGCTTACGATACGAAAATACTATACTGGAAAACTCATTATCAATGACAGCATAGAACTCATTGATCTTGTAGATGGTCTACACCTTGGACAAGAAGATCTCCGAACCTACAGTCATGATCTACAAGAAGCAGTCAGCTTGGTACGTCAGAAGATAGGAGCTAAGCTTCTTGGGCTTTCAACACATGATAAAACAGAGATATCTGAAGCAAATACCCTAGACCTTGACTATATAGGTTTAGGAGCCTACAGAGCCACTGATACAAAATGTGAAGCCAATGTCGGAGGGAAAACACTTCTTGAAGCGGCTAAACATTCTAAACATCCTGTGGGCATCATAGGTGGTGTACGTATGGATGATACATTTGAAGCGCCTATAGTCTATAAAGTGATAGGAAGTGGACTATATAGCGGTATTGAGAAATGAAGAACAGATGTCAATGGTGTGGAAATGACCCCTTATACGTCGCTTACCATGATAAGGAGTGGGGTATTCCTGTCCATGATGACCGACTCCTTTTTGAGTTTCTGATCTTGGAAGGAGCACAGGCTGGACTGAGTTGGCTGACGATCCTGAAAAAACGAGAGAACTACAGAAAAGCATTTCAGAACTTTGATTGCAAAACAATAGCCAATTATTCGCAACATGACGTAGACCGACTATTATCTGATCCAGGTATCGTACGTAATCGTCTAAAGATAGAATCTGCCATTAAGAATGCACAGGGTGTTATAAAGATCCAAGAGGAGTTTGGCTCATTTGATGCATATCTTTGGTCTTATGTTGAGGAGACTCCCCAACATAATGAATGGAAATCCATGTTAGATATTCCAGTTAAAACAGAAATATCCGAAATGATGAGTAAGGATCTAAAGAAGCGTGGATTCAACTTTGTCGGTCCAACGATATGTTATGCATTTATGCAAGCAGTAGGTATGGTAAACGATCATACAACGGATTGTTTTAGACATGAGGAAATGAAGCGTTCGAGATAAGCAGTGACATTGATGTATAGACCTTGGAAACAATGGGAATATCATGGACAGTATTATTCTTTATTCATCATTTTCAATTGAGGGTTGATAACCTTATAAAATGATATACCTACTGTCTCATTCTTTTTTTCCTTAGTTTATATTTTCTTCAATATCTATGATATTACCTAATGCATTTAAAACTTATTTTATTCATGCAAAATGGGTATGCAAGTTTAATCTGGACAACAAATTACTATAAGATAAAAGTATAATAATTATAATTTAACACATAATTAACACTCTTTCTACTATACTTACAGGATAAAAATTATCAATAAGGATACAGAAATGAAACACTATAAAATACTTACAGCCTCTTTGCTTATATCTTCATATTTATTTGCAACAACACCAATAGAGAGCAACACCGATGAACTATTTACTAAAGCAAAACAAAGTGGTATGATGAGTATACCTGAGAATAAAACTGAGCTTTCAAAACTGATCGATCCTAATGGGAATATGGTTACCCCGGAAAGAGTGGAACTTGGAAAAAAACTCTACTTTGAACCAAGACTTTCTAAAAGTGGTATTATCTCTTGTAACACATGTCATAATCTTGGACTAGGCGGTGCTGATGGCGTTGCTGCAGCTGTTGGTCACCAATGGAAAGCAAACCCACACCATTTAAATTCTCCAACAGTTTACAATGCCGTCTTCTTTGATAAACAATTTTGGGATGGAAGAAGCCATAACCTTGAAGATCAAGCACAAGGTCCTATGCAGGCTGATCCAGAAATGGCATCACCAAAATCATTGGTCATAGAAAGAATAAATTCTATTCCTGAGTATGTTCAAGCCTTTAAAGTAGCCTATGGTAAAGACATTAAAATTGATTTTGAGACCATTACTGCAACCATTGGTATCTTTGAAAGAACCCTTGTAACACCTTCTTCCTATGATGACTTCATGAATGGGAAAACGGATGCACTCAATGATGAACAAAAGAAAGGTCTTCATACTTTTATAGATAAAGGATGTGCTGCTTGCCATAATGGTGTAGCACTAGGTGGTACGATGCAACCCTTCGAAATAGCGGCCAAATACAAATTTGCAGATCTTGGTGACTTCAAAGGAGATGATAAAGGTATGGTAAAAACGCCAACACTTAGAAATATTACTGAGACTGCACCATACTATCATAATGGTGGTATATGGAGTCTTTCTGAAGCAGTCAAAGAGATGGGTAGTACACAATTAGGAATAGAGATATCTGATAAAGAAGCTTCCGAAATCGTAGACTTCCTGGGTGCCCTTAAAGGTAGAAAACCACAGATAGTCTATCCACAACTTCCAGAAAGTACACTCAATACACCAAAACCGGACTTTAACTAGTCATTGTAGGAGTTTTTAAAACTCCTACAGGGCACTTATTTTTCACTAGACTTTATGCAGCAACAAAACCTTATAAAATTTTTATTTTATAAGGTTTTATTTACAACTCAAAACAATACTAGAATTGTTCAGCACTACTTTGTAATTTTGGCATCATTGCGCATCAGTTCTATAATTCCGCCTTTAACATTCAGTGGTGTAAATCCATTTTTTTCTAAAATGCGTGATGCTTTAATACTTCTATTACCTGACCTGCAATATACAATGATACGTTTATCTTTGTCATCTACTAGCATAGAAAGATTGTCAGTCAAGTTTTGTACAGGTATGTGTTTAGCATTTTCAAGGTGTTGGTTTTCATATTCTCTTGGGGTCCTTACATCCAGTATAGCAATGTCCTTTTCTTTAGAGATGAGGACTATCGCTTCTTTTGCATCGATAAACTCAAAATCTGTAAGTATCCACCCTTTTGAATAGGAAAAAGATATGAACATACCAATCATTGCGATCAAATAAAGTATCATCGTAGATATATAAAAAATAATTAAACGAGTAATTCTCATTTTAATTCCTTCATCTAAAAATGTTCATACTTAAGTATATCAAGTAATGTGCGTAATATAATCATATATATGTTCAATATTTAATCATTTATTCTTTAAGAACTGCATAGTTCTAATGTATACTAAATCAGATATTTATCTTAAAGGAGTAAAAATGATAGGTTTTAACCGATTAAAAGGAGAAGGAAGTCCTTCTACCTTATTTGCAGCATTTTTGTATTTTGATATGAGTTTTATGGTATGGACGATGCTTGGTCCCCTAGCCACAGAAATTACAGATTCCATGGCAGCATATGGATTTTTAATGACAGCTTCAGAAAGTGCTACTATGCTTGCTGTTCCGATCCTATCAGGTGCATTACTGCGTATCGTACTTGGTTTTCTTGTAGGTGTCATAGGTCCTAAAAAGACTGCGTTAATGGCACAGTTTATCGTAATGGTCACTTTATTTTATGTTGCGTCTTTTGGTGAACATATGTCTTATGATGAGTTATTGCTTATTGGGATTGGCTTAGGTTTCGCAGGCGCATCTTTTGCCGTTGCCTTGCCGCAGGCGGGCCAATGGTATCCACAAAGATTACAGGGTGTAGTGCTTGGTATCGCGGGTATAGGAAACATGGGGGTAGTACTTGGTTTTCTTTTTGCTCCAAAGATTGCAGAACTCTGGGGATGGCAGTCAGTGTTCTTAGTGGCAGCTTTTTTATCTTTACTTGTATTTATCATTTATCTGTTCATGGCAAAAGATGCACCCAAAGAGGTCTATAGGCCAAGAGTTAAAAGATTGTCTGATTATGTAAGATTACTTAAAGACAGAGACACATGGTGGTTTAATCTCTTTTATGCGGTGAGTTTCGGTACTTTTGTAGGATTTGCTGTATATATGAAAGTCTATCTCATGGCGATGTATTTTGATGATATGGAAGTATTTGGAATAGAGATATTGGGCGAAGAAAACATTCATGTAGTCGCAGGTTATTTTGCTGCATTATGTATTATGTCTGGTGCGCTTCTCCGTCCTATAGGCGGTGCTATTGCAGATAGAATTGGTGGGATCAAATCACTCTATATTTTCCTTGTAAATGTAGTCATACTTCTCACCATCAGTGCATTTCTGACATTGCCATTTTGGATTGCTATTATCATAATGTTTTTGATTATGGCTAACCTTGGTATGGCAAACGGGGCAGTGTTCCAACTTGTACCACAAAGATTTTCAAAAGATATAGGTATTATGACCGGGATCATTGGTGCAGCTGGCGGACTTGGTGGGGTTGCTATTTTAGAGATACTTGGCGCATCGACTTTGACATTTGGTGATTATACTGTTGGGTTTATGTTTATTGCAGCCAATGCACTGATCGCAATTGTAGGTGTAAGTTTGGTGAAACGCAGATGGAGAACCACATGGGGTCTAAAATCTGGGGGGATTATATAGCCTTCCCTGTTTACTCATCCTGATCTATATATCAGGATGTAAATCAGTCTACTTTCTAGACAGATAACTATAAATCCCCAATGATAAAATAATGACGTAATAGCTATTTTATGTAGAATAATCTATGGTCTAGTAAGAATGTATTTTACTTCGATAAAAAATGAAAACCTTATAAAGTTATATATTTTATAAGGTTTTGCAAACAATACATTTGTGCTATACTACCTATACTTTAATAAAGGGGATAGAGAACATTTTGTTCCTCTAATAAATAGTTGGGCAGTACATGTTTATGATAAGCAACTCATTCAAATCCCGGCTTGTTTAGGAGTTAATAAAAGATGACATCGAAAACTGTTGATCCAAAGATAAGTCAAGCTCCAAGCCATCGCCTGTGGTTTGGTCTGATTCTCACGCATCTCTTTATTCCACTGATCCTTCTCATCTGCGCAGGTGATATGAGTTGGTGGCAAGCCTGGGGCTTTTTCGTGCTGTTTTTTCTTGCCGGTATCGGGGGGCGTATATTGGCAGAAAAGCGGCATCCGGGAATTCTGATAGAACGGGTTAACATGGAAA
>NZ_JBFFOH010000028.1:0-23823 GCF_041562805.1 Sulfurovum sp.
AGCTATTTTCTACTACAATTCCATATTAACTATGACGGAAAACCTATGAAATTAAAATTACAAATCAATAACGTGATCCAGGAAGCTTTTGTTAAAGCAGGTATAGAACACGAACCTATGAGTGTATCTGAATCGACCAAACCTGAGTTTGGAGACTTCCAGTTTAATGGTGCGATGGCCTTGTCTAAAAGATTGGGTAAAAACCCAAGAGAGATCGCAACACAACTTATAGAAAATCTTGACTTAACAGGAGTACTTGCAAAGGCGGAGATAGCCGGACCAGGTTTTATCAACTTATGGCTCAACCCTTTTTGGCTCGCTTCACAATGTGAATTAGCACGTAAAGATGCTAGGCTCGGCGTAGAAAAACGTGAAACACCTATCAAGGTTGTGGTAGATTATTCTGGTCCGAATATGGCTAAACAGATGCATGTGGGACATTTACGTTCTTCTATCATTGGTGATACGTTAGCAAATCTTTTAACCTATCTTGGGGATGAGGTCATACGTCAAAACCACATTGGAGACTGGGGTACACAGTTTGGAATGCTTATTGCTTACCTGGAAGAAATACATGAAGACGGTTCTGTAAGTTTGAAAGATTTGGAGCAGTTTTATAAAGATGCCAAAGGACGTTTTGATGCAGATGAAGACTTTGCAAATAAAGCCAGAGAGTATGTTGTAAAAATCCAAAGTGGTGATAGCCACTGTTTAGAACTTTGGCAAAAGTTTATAGACATTTCTTTGGGACACTGTGAAGAAGTCTATGAAAAACTGGGTGTCAATCTGACACGTGATGATGTACGTGCAGAGAGTTTTTACAATGATGATTTAATCTCTGTAGTAAGTGATTTAGAGGCAAAAGGCATATTGACACAAAGTGATGGGGCACAATGTGTATTTTTAGAAGGTGACGAAGTACCGGTGATCGTTCAAAAAGGTGATGGGGGTTACCTCTATGCCACCACAGATCTTGCAGCTTTACGCTACAGAGCACAGACCTTAGGAGCACAACGTATCTCTTACGTGGTTGATGCGAGACAGGGTGGACACTTTAAGCAAGTGTTTAGAGTGGCCAAAGAGGCTGGTTTTGTTAGTCCTGAAGTAAAGCTTGAACACATTGCATTTGGTACGATGATGGATAAAGGTGGTAAGCCTTTTAAAACGCGTGAGGGTGGAACGGTTAAACTTATTGAATTACTTGACGAGGCTATTGTAAAAGCCAAAGAGACGATCAATGACAAAGAGTCGTATTCTCCGGAAGAATTAGAAGTATTGGCAAAAATCATAGGAATTGGGGCGGTCAAGTATGCTGACCTTTCAATCAACCGTGAGTCTAATTATATTTTTAACTGGGATAAGATGCTCAGTTTTGAGGGTAATACTTCATTGTACATGCAGTATGCTTATGCAAGAATCCAAAGTATCTTTAGGAAGCATGATGGGCCTATAGAAGGCAACATCATCATAGGTGATGCATTGGAACACAGGCTCTCTACGATGCTCCTTCGTTTTGAAGATGTCCTAAACCGTGCAGCAGGGGATGCCTCACCTAATCAGATCACAACATACCTTTATGACTTAGTAACACTCTTTATGCGCTTTTATGAGCAGAACCCTATACTTAAAGAGGGAGTTGTTGAAGCAACGAAGCAAAGTCGTTTGGCACTGGCTGATCTGACGGCTAAGACTATCAAACAAGGTTTGGATATACTTGGTATCGAAACTGTAGATAAGCTATAATATTTACAATAGATAAAGAAGTTTTGAAGAAGTTTTCCTTCTTTAAAAGGAGAAGTTCGTATGAAAGCACTCATTATTTTAGCGATATTTGCCACAGTAGGTGGCATTTTTTTTCAATATAGCAGAAACAAAGATCTCAAAAAACTTTTTATAGCTCTCCTAACATTCGCTGTTATTGTCTCTTTGGCCGTTGTAGGGAATTTAACACGACAGATCATGCCGATATATCTTGCACATATCATGTTGATCATTGTTGCATGGGGTGGATTGATAGTATATCTTGTAAGAGAGAGGTATTATTGGTGGATTATTTTTTCTCCGGTGGTGACTGTCGGATTATTTTTGCTATTGGAGCTATTGACTGGTTCCGGACATGAGATAGGGTAAGCAAACGACAACTTTTTGTCGTTTGTAGTATCGACAGCGAAGTAAAGCACTTCGCGTTCGTTTTTATGCAGGATCGATATCTTGCTTTTTTTGATTTTCAACTAGTTCAGATAAAAATGTTTCAAGTGAATAACGTTGTCTGTATTCAGGTATCATGATATGGATAAGGATATCTCCCAAGTCAGCTACAGCCCATTCATCGCTGGTATCTGATGCAAGAAATGCATCACCCTGTTCTTTTAGCTCTGTTTTAAGATGGTCAAAAAGTGCCAGGGTATGTTTACCGTTGAGTGAGTTGGCGATAACTACACGTTTTGCTATATAATCAGCATCTTCCAGGTTAAATACTTCTATCTCTTCAGCTTTTTTATCATCAAGTATTTTTACGATACCTGCTATTCTTTCGTCTATTGTCATATGGTGTTGCCCTTCTAATATATGTTTGACAGATGTTTTGATCTTTTCGTCAATAAATTGTAAATCTTTTTCTTCTCTTATTTGGGTTGAACTTATCGGTGCTTCTATAGGAAGTAACTCCCACTTATTAAGTTCATCCGTATCTAAATGATGATTATCTCGTGTTACTATAACCCAAGTCACTGCTTCATTTAGCCATTTAAATGCATGCCATTTTGTCAATGTTGACAGATTGTCAGATCCTATGATCAGATACTTGACATCGTATGCTTGGTTAAAATGTTTTACAGTTTGTGAGGTTACTGTACTTTTGCCTTCTTTTATCTCATAATCATCTACTTTTACACGGTCTATAGCGTCAAATAATGTATGACACCATGAAAGTCGCGTAGGGGCATCTGCCAGTGTAGATGTTTTAAAAGGGTTTAGGTAAGCAGGTACTACAAACAGTTTATCAATTTGTAAGTTTTCTATAGCTTTTTCAACAATAAGTTGATGTCCTTTATGCGGAGGGTCAAAACTCCCTCCAAAGATAGCTATTGTAGGCTTTTTATGATTAACCAAATACTAACCTCATTTACTGTAAAATTGCGTAATTTTAGCATAATAATCATAAGGGGAAAGTATGGCTGTAAAAGTAGCAATTAACGGACTTGGAAGAATCGGTAGATGTGTGGCACGAATTATTGCCGATAGAGATGACATTGAGCTTGTTGCAGTGAATGCTTCCGGTACTGAGGAGATGCTTCAGTATAACCTCAAATATGACTCTGTCCATGGTAGACGTAATGATGTCATCGTAGCAGATGGGTATCTTAACATTGGTGAGACCAAAGCGAAGATCTTTGCTGAGCGTGATCTTGCTAAGATAGACTTTGCATCTTGCGGTGCTGAACTTGTGTTGGAATGTACAGGTGCCTTTTTAACGGCGGAGAGCGTACAGCCTTATTTGGATAATGGTGTAAAGAAAGTACTGTTTTCTGCACCGGCCAAAGATGACACAGCAACATTCGTACTTGGAGCAAATGCAGATGAGTATGCAGGTCAATCCATCGTTTCAAATGCAAGCTGTACGACCAATGGACTGGCTCCTGTAGCAAAAGTACTTGATGATGCATTTGGTATAGAAAAAGGTCTCATGACGACGATACACTCATATACTGCTTCTCAGCCGATACTGGATGGAAAACATAAAAAAGATCCAAGAAAAGGCCGTTCAGGTGCAACCAACTTAGTGCCGACGACAACAGGTGCCGCAAAAGCTATCTCTAAAGTACTTCCAAATCTTGCAGGTAAGATAAACGGGCAGGCCATAAGAGTTCCTACGCCAGATGTGTCTATGGTAGACTTGACAGTAACACTCAACTCAAACGTAACAGTAGAAGATGTCCAAGCCGCATTTAAAACGGCGAGTGAAGGTTCACAGAAAGGTATTTTGGGTGTAGATGAAGAGTACAGAGTTTCTCAAGACTTTGTAGGTGAAGAGCTAAGTACTGTGGTGCCCCTTGATACTATTCAAGTGATAGGTGATAACATGGTAAAAGTACTCTCTTGGTATGACAATGAGTGGGGATACTCTCGCCGTTTAGTAGATATGGCAATACACATAAGTAAAAAGTAAGACAGGGAACGTATGAAGACATTAAAAGATTTAAATATTGATGGTAAAAGAGTTTTTATAAGATGTGATTTTAATGTACCCAAAGATGAGTTTGGGAACATTACAGATGACAGACGCATTCGTTCTGCGTTGCAGACGATCCGTTATTGTATAGACAGAGATTGCAAAATCATTCTTGCTTCACATTATGAAAGACCGGAACCGGGTAAATATGAAGATAAGTATTCACTGGTACCTGTAGCAAAAAGACTGCATACTTTACTCAAGATAAAAAGAGATATTTCCATGGCTCAAGATGTTGTAGGTGAAGATGCGAAAGCCAAAGCAGCTTCAATGGAAGCAGGTGATGTACTTTTACTTGAAAATCTTCGTTATGAAGTGGGAGAAACTGAAAATGATCCGGTATTTGCAGAGCAGTTGGCAGATTTTGCAGATATATACATTAACGATGCATTTGGTGCTTGTCATAGAAAACATGCTTCCATCGATGCGATCACCAAATTCTTTGATGCTGACCATAAGGCAGCAGGTTTCCTTATGAGTAAAGAAGTAAACTTCTTTACTAAAGTACTTGAAAATCCTGTACGTCCATTTGTTGCAGTAGTCGGCGGTTCTAAGGTTTCGGGTAAACTTCAAGCGCTTACAAATCTTTTAAACAAAGTAGATAAGGTCATTATCGGTGGTGGTATGGCATTTACTTTTCTTAAAGCATTAGGATATGAAGTAGGTAATTCAATGGTTGAAGACGATCTTTTGGATGAAGCAAAAGATATTATGACTAAAGCCAAAGAGTTAGGTGTAAAATTCTACTTGCCTGTAGATGTGGTAGCTGCAGCCGAGTTTTCAGAAAATACTACAGTGAAATTTCTACCTATACAAGAGATACCTGTAGGTTGGATGGGACTGGACATTGGACCTGCATCTTCAAGACTTTTCCGTGAAGCTCTGAATGATGCACAAACGATCATATGGAATGGTCCTATGGGTGTTTATGAGATGGACAGATATTCAAAAGGTAGTTTGGCGATGTCAAACAACATTGCACAAACACATGCAACGACCATCGTAGGTGGTGGTGACACTGCAGATGTGACACAGCGTGCCGGTGATGCAGAAGAGATGACTTTTGTAAGCACAGGTGGTGGAGCAAGTCTGAAGCTGATAGAGGGTATTGCACTGCCAGGTCTAGAAGCACTTAAGTAGAAGGATTTTTATTGATTTTTGCAGCCTTCTATTTGTTAGGACGCATTTAGAGCAAAGCTCTAAAAACTACGCTGTCGCTTAGACTGCTTACGATTCGGCATTTAGTGCCTCACTTGTACTGCAATTTAGTTGCTTGTCAACAGCAGGTTCATGCGATTTATCGCATTGAGAAATAAAAAAGGATTTTCATGATTTTTGCAGCAAACTTTAAAACAAATCATACCAGAGCATCGACAGAAAAATACATTGAAGCATTAAAAGAAAAGTTGCTTGCAAAAAAATCTGAAGATCAAGTCTATATTTTTCCTCCGGCAACAGCTTTAGATACTTATATAGGTGATTTTACTATCGGTGCACAAAATGCGTATCCAGCACAAAATGGTGCTTTTACGGGTGAGATAGGTACAGAACAGCTGGAAGAATTTGATATTAAAACGATACTCATCGGACACAGTGAAAGACGAGAACATTTAGGTGAATCTCAGGATAATGTAGCACAAAAATTTGCATTTTTTAAAGATCAGGGGTATGAAATACTCTACTGTATCGGTGAACCACTTGAAATAAGAGAAGAGGGTGAAGAAGCGGTGATGGAGTATCTTCTTGCGCAGTTTGATGGTATTGATATTACCTATAAAAACCTCATTATTGCCTATGAACCTATCTGGGCCATAGGTACAGGAAGATCTGCTACAGTAGAGGAGATAGCTTCTACGCATAAAGCTTTGAAGCAAACGGTACAAAAACCATTACTATATGGTGGAAGTGTTAAGCCGATTAACATTAAAGAGATTATGGAAATACGTGGTGTGGATGGTGTTTTAGTGGGGTCTGCATCTTTGAGTGTAGAGAGTTTTTCACAGATGATATTAGCGTAAAGATCAGCTAATTATTTGTCACCCCCGTATCAAGTACGAGGATGATGAGCATTTATACTAAGTACGCTTTTCTTATTTAAATAGATCTGCCAATGCTGATGTATCTGTAGTTTTTGCTGCTTCTGCATTTTCTGAACTGTCTACCTGTCTTTCGGTCACACCTTCAATTTCATTCAGTTCTATCGTGTATCCTGTGAGCATAGAAGCTAAACGTATATTAATTCCAGATCTACCGATCGCTTTTGCTTTTTGGTCTCCTGTAATGTTAACAACAGCTTTTTTCTCTGCAGCATCTACCTTGATACTTTGTGAGATCGCAGGACTTAAGGCACGTGTAATAAATACTTCTGGGATAGGCGAAAATTCGATACAGTCGATATTCTCACCGTTAAGCTCTTGACTTACAGCGTTGATACGTACACCCTTTACACCAACAGCTGCACCGATAGGATCAATATTCATCTGTTCTGTCTTAAGGGCTATTTTTGCTCTTTCTCCAGGGATCCTTGCTGCAGCTACGATCTCTACTAGACCATCATCGATCTCTGGTACTTCACTCGCCATAAGTGCTTCTAGAAATTTAGGTGAAGTTCTGGTGAGCTCGAGGAAAAGACCATATTCCGGGTCAACACTTACGTATCTTAGAAGTGCCCGTATAGAGTCTCCACGCTTATACTTTTCACCCTTAATACGGTTCCTAAGTGACATAATACCTTTAAGTTCACCGATCTCAACATGCGTGTTATCATCTGCGTCGATACGGTTTACCGTACCTAACATTACCGTACCGACTTTTTCTCTATATTTTTCAAATAGATCTTGTTCAACACGTCTTTGTACATGGTACTCAAGTTCTCTAAAAAGGTTTGCTGAAGCTGTACGGCCGTGATCTTCAAGGATGAACTCTTCTTTAAGTTGATCTCCAATTTCTAACGATTCATCAAACTCTTTTGCCTCAGAAAGAGAGATAAAGCTGTCTGACTCTATTTCTTGTTTGTTCCCTTCTTTTCCTACTTCTATATAAAGTTGTTCATCATTATCGGCTACAACAGTAATGACTTTATAGACTGAGTATGTTTTTGTATCAGGGTCGATGATCGCCTCAAAGGTACTTGTAAAGCTTGTTAGTTTTTTTGCAGTATTGATCAAAGCTTCTTGAAAGGCTTCTATCGCATGCTCTTTAGAGATATTTTTTTCGTGTGCAATTGCTTCTATAATGTCTAGTATTTTTTCCATAATCATTTCCTATTTTAATCAGTTTTCTTAATAATCAATACAATATACCGCTACAAGAGGTAACATAACAGTGTCAATAACGTCTTGGGAGGTGTTGTTTTTGAAGTAGAGTATTATATCTAACCAAAGCTTTACTGAAAATAAAGTATAATTCTCTTAATAATGTTAAAGAATAAATAAGACAATTTTAAAGGTACACATAGATGAAATTAAAACTTGCTAGAACAACACTTAAAGCAAAACCAAAAACGATTGAGTTGAAAAAAGTAGAAGAAGAGCTAGCGAACAAATCTATATTTTATTTTGACAAAGATAACTCACATAAAGAGCTTAAAGAGTTAATCGAGTATTTTGAAGAAAAAGGGTTTTCTGTATATATGAGAGAAGTCAAGTACGGACTTGATGAAAATGAATACATCTACGAAGTACATATTATCGCTTAATACAAAAAGCGATCAGTCGCTTGAGCCAACTACTAAAGTTGACCTCGTGTCAACATAGTTTTTTGGGCTTTGCTCAAAAAACGCTCTACTAGAAAGACAAATCATTGAGTAAAAAATTATTTATAGAAACACTTGGTTGTGCGATGAATGTTCGTGATAGCGAACATATGATCGCAGAACTGAACCAACAAGAATCCTACGAAATCACTGAAAATTTAAAAGATGCTGATCTTATCATCATTAATACCTGTTCTGTAAGAGAAAAGCCTGTGGCTAAACTCTTCTCCGAGATAGGCGTATTTAACAAACATAAAAAACCCTCTGCCAAAATAGGTGTCACAGGGTGTACGGCATCCCACTTAGGTGAAGAGATCATCAAACGTGCACCTTCGGTTGACTTTGTACTGGGTGCAAGAAATGTATCTAAGATCACTGAAGTCGTTGGTAAAAAACATGCGGTAGAAGTCAGTACAGATTTTGATGAGAGTACCTATGCTTTTGGTGAGTATAGAACAAACATGTATAAAGCGATGGTAAACATCTCGATAGGATGTGACAAATCATGTACTTTTTGTATCGTGCCTGCAACACGTGGAGATGAGATCTCTATCCCTTCTGATCTGATCGTGCAGGAGATCAAAAAAGCGGTAGCTACAGGGGCAAAAGAAGTGATGCTTCTTGGTCAAAATGTAAACAATTACGGAAGACGTTTTGGTAGTTCTGAAGAGAAGTGTGACTTTACACAGTTGTTACAGAAGATTTCTAAGATCGAGGGATTAGAGCGTATACGTTTTACTTCTCCACACCCTTTACATATGGATGATACTTTTATCCAGGAGTTTGCATCTAATCCTAAGGTATGTAAACAGATACATGTTCCCTTACAAAGTGGTTCAACGAGTATTCTAAAAGAGATGAAAAGAGGCTACACCAAAGAGAACTTCATTAACCGTTGTGAAAAGATACGTACCCTTTGTCCTGAAGCAACGATCTCTACAGATATTATCGTTGGTTTCCCCGGTGAAAGTGATGCTGACTTTGAAGATACGATGGATGTACTTGAACAAGTACGTTTTGAACAATTGTTTTCATTTAAGTACTCTCCACGTCCACATACTGAGGCAGCAGAGTTTGAGAATCAAATAGATAATGTTGTTGCAGGAGCCAGATTAACCCGTCTACAGTCACGTCATACAGAAATACTGGATGAGATCATGGATGCACAGCTAGATGCAGTGCATAAAGTCTATTTTGATGAACTCAAGCCTAATGGAAGAGTTTCAGGACGTTCAGATGACGGTAAACTTTTCTTTGTAGAAGGAAGTGAAGAGCTTTTGGGTAAAATAGTGGATGTTAAAGTTATTAAAACCTCTCGGGGTGCACTTGACGGAGTGCTTGTTTAGGATACCAAATGTTTAAAACACTATCACGAAGCATCGCTGGAGTTATACTTCCCCCGTTGGGATATCTTTTGATGCGTTTTTACTGGTATACGTCTAAAAAAAACTTTCATATCGAAGGTGAGATCACACAAGAGCAGTCCATAGTGGTTTGCTGGCATGGTGAGCTTCTTATGTCTCCGCAAGCCTATCGATATTTTCACAAAAAACAGTTAGCTTCCGGGATCATTTCCAGACATTTTGATGGTGAGATGATCGCCAGGATATTGATGTATTTTTCTATTGTTCCTTTACGTGGATCGAGTAGTCGTGGAGCAAAACAGGTACTTTTGGAAGCTTTTAGGGCTTTGAAAAAAGGTGACGACCTGTTAGTTACTCCTGATGGGCCTAGAGGACCACGCCATACCATCAGTGATGGAGCTATCGCCTTGGCACATAAAGCCAAAGCGCCTGTAATGACAGTTAATTATATCCCTACATCCTATTGGCAACTTGGGAGTTGGGATAAATTTGTCATTCCCAAGCCTTTTAGTACGATTGATTTTTATTTGGAAAATGTTTCTCTTGAGGGAATGGAACTGGATGAGGCCAGAAAATTTCTCAGTGACAAAATGTTAGCGCATACGGTCCATTAAAAGATGAAAGCTAAACTTCAAGATGTATCTGAGGAGTTTCTGAATTATCTGTTTGATATACGAGGCTATTCTGAAACCTCTATTGTAACTTATGAGATCGCGTTGAGACAGATGCTGGAAGAGAGTCATGTGTATGAAGAGGATGGCTTTACTGTACTGGATATCATCCCTTTTCGTTTTAAGATCGTTAAAAATCATAAAAAAACCATTGTAAAAAAACTCTCTGCTATACACTCTTTTGTAAAATATCTGGAAGATCAGTGTCATATGCATATAAAGCTTATAGGGGATGAGTCAATAAAGGTACCTAAAAGCCTTCCTAAGCCGATTGAAGAGACATACATTGAAGAAGTATTGAGTAAAGCAAATTTAGAAGAGAAATTGCTTATATCTATGCTTTATGGGTTAGGGTTGCGTATCTCTGAACTGAGTATGCTTAAACTTGAAGATATTAAGGACAGATGGATACAAATACATGGTAAAGGCAATAAGGTAAGAGAGTTACCTTTGTTGGATACCTTACAGGAACTCATTACTTTGTATGTCAAGAGAAGATCTCCTAAAAAGTATTTGTTTGAAAAAGGTAATTCACCGATGAACTCTGCGCAGTTGCGCTACATTCTTACAAAACTTTTTAAGGCACAGGGTTTGAAAGTGACCCCACATCAGCTACGTCACTCTTTTGCCACACATTTACTCAATAACGGTGCACGCATCTCTGATGTAAGTGAACTGCTTGGACACGAGACGATGGCAACGACGCAGGTCTATACAAAACTTGGATCTGTAAAAAAAATGCAAGAGTATATGAAAGCACACCCTTTAGCAGGTAAATAATCGTTAGAGGGCTATTTCTTTAGGATCAATATCTTCTTCAAAACAATAGGCACGTATTTTAGAAGGTATTTTTAAAACTCTACAGGATTCTTTGAATTTTTTAGGCATATCGGTAGTCAAATAGGGTGCTATATAGAGAAGATCATCTTGAATGCAGATCGCCCATTCCCCACCAATGACCAAGCTCTCTTCCTTTTCCACTTCTTTTCTTTGTGACGCGGTGAGTAAGTAGTCCAGCTCTTTAAGTGCAAGGTCGGCTGCTTTGACTTTTGCAGTCATGGTATGCAGTTTAATGACACGGAGCTTTTTTTGAGTGTAGATGCGCTCAAAGTTTGCTTCCAATTGTTTCTTATCTTGTCTGAGATATTCAAAACTTCTTTTGATGCCCTCTTTGTACTCTGACATAAGGGGATCAGAAAACTGTTTTCTAAAAAGATTACGCTCATACTTTTCATCACGGTTACTTTCATCTATAAAGTAAGGGTGTTTATTGGATTGTAGATACATCAGTAATTCTTCTTTACTGTACTCTAGTAGTGGACGCACTAAAGTGTAGTTTTCTCTTTGGCTTATCTCTTCAAGTCCAAGGAGTTCTGAAACACCAGCTCCTTTAGTAAGTCGCATAAGAAGCCATTCAAGCTGGTCATTGAGTTGATGAGCGGTGAGAAGTGTATCGTAATGCTGCTCTACGATAATTTTTTCAAAAAAATCATAACGAAAGGTTCTGGCATTTTGTTCAAAATGTGCTGTAAAGAGTGGTGCTTTGATAGTATGGCAGGTTAGATCGTATTGTTTGGCTAACTCTTTTGCATGCGTCTCTTCTGCATTAGAGTTGTCTCTTGTACCATAATTGACCAAAGCAATGTCAAAAGGGATGTGATGCTCTATGAGTAAAAAAAAGAGGGCAGAGGAGTCTACACCTGCAGAAAAAGCTAATAAGTTCTTTTTCCCCTGTAAGTGTAAGACATCAAGTGTTAACATAGCAGTATTTAGAGAGCCCTAATCAGTGTTGCAAGCAATTGTTCACCTACCAGTTCAGTAATTTTTGCTTCATATCTTTTTCCATATTCTACAGGCAGATCAGAAGTATCATTGATGAGGATCTCTCCATCGATATCGACGGCCCAGATCAAAGGTCTGGCTGAAAGCAGGTATTCATGTTCATCACTTTCACCATCGATGACAACAGTCACAGTTTGTCCAACCATTTTTTCAAGTGAGGCAAGTGTATTTTTTTCTGCTATTGCACCAAGTGTTTGTGCTCTTTCTTCGATCGTCTCTGCATCTATTTGTTCTAAAGTATATGCAGAAGTCGTCTCTTCATTAGAGTAATGGAAAGTGTTAAACCTGTCAAATTCAAATGTCTCCATGAAGTCGCATAGTCTCTTAAAGCTTTCATCACTTTCTCCAGGGTGTCCTGCGATGAGAGAGGTACGTAAAAAGGCATTGGGTTTACTTTTCATGTACTCAAGCAGTTCTATGGTCTTCTTCTCCCCAAAACCACGTTTCATCGTTTTGAGTACAGAGTCTTCTATGTGCTGTATAGGCATATCATAATAGGTTTGAAATACTTTTGAATCTGCTATAGCATCAATGAGTGCAAATGTTGTCGTACTAGGGTAAAGGTACAAGATACGTGCAGACTTTACACCTTCTACACTCTCTATACCTTTTATAAGCTCGATGAGACCATCACTTAGCTTCATGTCACGACCATAACTTGAACTGTCCTGTGAGATGAAAGAGAAGTCATAAAAGCCTTGTGCTACAAGATTCTCCACTTCTTTTATGATGGAAGAGAGTGAACGTGAGTGTAGTTTCCCTTTAAAGCTTGGGATAGCACAAAAAGAACAGGCCTGGTTACACCCCTCTGCTATCTTTATATACGCATGGTAATTCGAACCTGTGATGACCCTTCCTGAAGTTTCAGTCGCAAGATAGACTTCAGGAGAAAAGGTACTTTGTTTAGAAGCAATGAGCTCATCGATCTTCTCATAGTCCCCCACACCCGTAAAGATGTCTATCTCTGGCATGTCTGCTTGAAGCTCTTCTTTATAACGTTCAGTCAAACATCCGCTCATAACTAAGATGGAGTTTTCTTTACGTTCATCATGTAAGTTGAGTACTGTGTTGATACTCTCTTCTTTTGCCGCATCGATGAAACCGCAAGTATTTACGATGATGACATCGGCTTGTGTGTTGTCATCTGTGATCTCATATTCTTTAAGACGCCCGAGCATCACTTCACTGTCGACAAGGTTTTTGGTACAGCCTAAGCTGACCAGGTGTAATTTTTTAGTGTTCATTAAGACTCATTTGTAGTTTAAACTTTTTCAGCATTATAGCCAAAAGAGATGATAAATGTATAAGGTTGAAAAAATGTAAAAATGATTTGAAAAGAGAAAGAGAAGATAGAGCCAGGCAAAAGCCTGAACTCTAAAGGGTAGAACTTTAAGAATAATTCTTAGAAGTTATATCTAGCCCAGAAACGTAAGAAGTTTTGTGAATCAGTAAGTCTGTCATCATCTTGATAAACATATCCAGCAAATAGTGTTGTTGAGTCATCAAATACTTTTGTTTTATAAGTAAGATCAACTTCAGTATATTCACCGTCACCACTTACACCTTGAGTAAGATCATCTGCATTACCATTATTGAATACAGATCCTATTGCATCAGCTCCCATATCAGCATAGATATAGTGAAGACCAATTGTTCCTGCAAGTGCTTTCATAGAAGCTGAAGCTTTCACAGTATCAGAATCTTTCTTAATAGCATTTTGGTTAAGGATAGACTGTGTATAAAGTGGAGTTTTTACACCAGCACCTGCAAGGTTAGAGATAGTAAGTGGTCCATTTCCATCACTTACTGAAGAGTAAGCAACAGCAAGATTAAACATACTTACTTTACCACTAATTTTAGCACCAAATGCAGTTACATCATCAATACTTTGTCCTAACCAAAGACCATCAGCATCGATTCCACCACCTTGAGCTGCGATTGTGAATGCATCAAAACCATCATATTGAGCATCTATCCAGTATGCATCTGCATCCCCACCATTTACTACTAGATTTTTTGTTGCATCAGGAAGCATATAGTAAGAACCAGTAAGAGTCAAACCTTCGATAGATTTATTTGAAAGTGTGATCATGTGAACACCATCAGCGTCCCAGAATCTGTTGAAGTCTGAAATATCACCAACTGAGTTGTTGTGTTTAGTTACATAAGCATATACAGCAGTAGTATTTGGAATAGATGAGTTAACAACTAATGCAGCATCAAATGTGTTATTGAATACTTGCCAACCTTCAGAGAAAGCAAATGGTGAAAGTGATTTTGGAAGTGTTTGACGACCAACTTTGAAGCTAGTGTTGATGTTATCAAGACCATATGTCAAATATGCTTGAGTAAGTGCAGAAGAATCTACTTGTGCATTTCCAACACCAGTACCTGGAATTTGTGAGAAACCTTCATCTTGTTGAATTGTAGATACTTCTACACCAGCACCAATACCAGCGAATACGTCAGCATTTGTTGCTCCAAGTTGAAGACCAAGTGAACCATAAGTTGATGAACCACTAAATAGATCTGAATTTCCTTGCTCATCAGTTGTTTGAATATATGCTACTGCTTGACCGTTAAAGTTCCATGCTGCCGCTTCAACCGGTGCTGCTACTACTGGCTCAACTGGAGCGATATCTCCACCAGCCATAATCATTGTTGACGCTACTACTGAAAGTAATAATGTTTTTTTCATTGTAATTCTCCTTGAATTTGTTTTGAATACAACCGAAGTATAACAAAAAATGTACAAAAAAGTCAATATAATTAATAATTAGTTAACAAATAGTTAATAATTTAGTGTAAATATCGTGTATACGAGTAGTTTATGGGTGTTGAATATTGTAAAAAATCTGAAAAAGTTAATTATTTTAGTCTTTTTTTAAGAAAAGTGACTGTTTTTTAAGATTTTAATTAATTATTTTGAGGGTTTTAATGATTATTACTGAAGTAATGGTGGCGCGAGAGGGAATCGAACCCCCGACACAAGGATTTTCAATCCTTTGCTCTACCGACTGAGCTATCGAGCCAACTTAAAGACAAGATGTCTGTTTAAGTGGATAGAATTATAACGGCATAAACTTAAAAATCGGCAAGTAAATTTAAAAAATAAATCATTTTTTTAAATTTTTTACCAATTTCATAAAAGTCTCACCTCTGTGCTTGTAAGACTTGAACTGATCAAAACTTGCCGCCGCCGGAGACAAGAGGGCAACACTTTCTTGGTTATGTACTTCATTTATCTGTTTTATAGCATTTTGTATCGTCTGCGATTCTATGGCATTGATATGATATGCTTTTGCAAGGGTTAAAAGTTTGTCACTATTTGCCCCTATAGTATATAGTGTAAGGTTAAGTGGTTTCATACTTTCAAAAAGCGGGGTCAGATCAACTCCTTTGTCATCACCACCTAAGATAAGATGAATATGCTTGTCGGCATAACCTTTTACCGCCTGTATTGTAGCATCAAGATTTGTTGCTTTAGAATCGTTCACCCAGAGTCTACCTTTTGCATCGTGTAGTTCTTCCTGTCTGTGTGCATCCAGTGTAAAGGTATTCATCAATGCATAATCCGCTTCATCAAAAAGTACCTTGGTTACAGCAAGGGCTAGTAAGGCATCTTGCAAAAAAGCTGCTTTGAAACGTAATTGGCTGATATCAAGTTTAAAATATTCTGCGACAAATTCGTTACTGTCATACTCAACGACATAGGCATGTGTCGTTGGCAGATTTAAGCCTTTAGGTACAAGTGCCAGTTCTCCTTCTTTCATGGTCAGAAGGGGCCTTAGTTTGTCTGCTTCGTACTGCTCCGGGGTTTCATGCCAGTCTAAATGATCTGGCGTGATAGGAAGTAAGAGATAGATGTCCGGTGAAGCTGTACGGGTATGATGGAGGGCAAAAGAAGAACTCTCCAGTACCCAGATCGGTGCATCTGTATCTAAGTCTGCCAAAGGTGTACCGATGTTCCCTCCACTGAGTGCTCCACGTTTTTCCAAAAGATGTGTGAGCATTTGTGTAGTAGTGGTTTTACCGTTTGTACCTGATATCCAGATGCTAAAAGGCATCTCTTTGTCAAAGTAGTCATATTCACTTAAGAGATTTTTGGCACTTTTGATAAGAGGATGGTTTGGTTTTAGGCTGGGTGTGGTCACTTCCAGTTCACTTACCTCCGGATCAAAAAGGTGAGAAGGGAGTATATGGTTGCCTGTTTCATCTGTGTAGGCTTCTTTAACATTGTCATCAAAAAAAGTACATCCTCCACCTAATTTTTTTGCGATGGCTTTAGTGGTAAGTCCGTAACCGAAGAGTGTAGGTTTTATTTGCTTATTTGACATTATAGTATCTCCATAAATGTGACTAGTCACATGAGCTGACTGCTGAAGTCAACATAGCGTTAGCGCAGCGTAAGGAGCTTTGCTTTTTAGCTGTTCTGTTCAAATAAAGTCCGTAACCGAAGAGTGTAGATTTTATTTGCATGTTATCTGAACTTAAAGGAGATGAGTGCAAGTACATTTGAGATAAAGGCAATCATCCAAAAACGTATAATGATCTTATTTTCTGCCCATTTTTTGAGTTCAAAATGATGGTGTATGGGTGCCATAAGAAAAACACGTTTCCCGCGCAGTTTGAAACTTCCTACTTGCAGTATGACAGAGACCGTTTCAATGACAAAAATGAGACCTATAAGGATAAGCAGTATCTCACTTTTACCCAAGATGGCAAGATAGGCTAAAAATCCACCGATCGCAAGGCTTCCCGTGTCTCCCATGAAGATCTCTGCAGGGTAACAGTTGTACCATAAAAAACCGAACAGTCCACCGATAAGTGCAGCGGCGAGTATCATCACTTCACCTACACCTTTGATATTCGGAACGAGCAAATACTGGCTAAAAATGGCATGACCTGTCACATAGATGATCAGTCCCAGTGTGACCAATGCGATAATAGATGGTACCGTTGCAAGTCCATCAAGCCCATCGGTAAGATTAACCGCATTGGTCGTGGCTAAAAATACAAGTACCCAAAAAGGAATAGCTGCATAGCCTAAGTCAAAAAGAGGTGTTTTTAGAAAAGGTACATAGAATTCTGTCGGAAATCCACCGTAGAGAAGCAGTCCTGTTGCAAGTGCTGCAACGATAGCCTGTAATCCCATTTTACCTTTAGGAGTTAACCCTTCCAAATTGTCACCAGCGAGTACTTTTCCCAGATCATCTTTAAATCCGACCAACCCAAAACCAATGAGTGTGATAAGTCCACCCAGTATGTAGAGATTGGATAGATCCACAGTAAGCAGTGCTGCTGCCAGTGAAGAGATAAGAAATACTGCACCTCCCATCGTTGGGGTATGTCGTTTTCCTTCATGTGCAGGTACATATTTACTGATGGGTTGATTTGCATTTTTTGAAATGGCCCAGGCAAGATATTTTGGCATGACAAACAGGGTCAGTATAAAAGCGAGAAAGAATGCGATGCCGGCACGCACTGAGATGTATCCGAAAAGATTAATATCTAAGAGTTGAGAGAGTTCATATAGCATGGGCAACTTTCGGTTAAAATTTTGTATTAAAGTATTAAGAAAGTTTATTTTACTATTATTTCAATTAAATACTACGAAAAGAAAAAATATGAAACAAAAAACAGTTTTAATCATCACAGATGGTATAGGGTGCAAACCAGACAGTATATGTAATGCATTTAAAGATGCTACAAAACCTACCTATGACACACTTTTTGAAACAGCCCCCAGAGCACTCATCTCTACGCATGGGTTGAGTGTAGGTCTACCTGAAGGACAGATGGGTAATTCTGAAGTGGGGCATATGACCATAGGTTCCGGGCGTATTTTGTACCAGGACCTGGTAAAAGTTTCTTTGGCTCTTGAAGATGGAAGTATTGAAAATAATCAAGTCTTAAATGATACTTTAGAGCAAAGTGACCGAGTACATTTGATAGGTTTACTGAGTGACGGTGGAGTACATTCACATATAGAACATACCATTGGTTTGGCAAAACTTGCAAAGAGCAGAGGGAAAAAAGTTTTTTTACATTTGATCACTGACGGTAGAGATGTGAGTCCTACCTCAGCTAAAATCTATGTAGCCCAAATAGAGAAGATCTGTGATGAGAGTATCTCTATCGCAACCATAGGTGGACGCTTCTTTACGATGGACAGGGATAACCGTTGGGAGAGAGTAGAAAAAGGGTATCGTGCCATCGCCGAGGCTAGACCTACAACAGTATTAAGTCCTGAAGCGTATATTGATGAGAGTTATGCAAAAAATGAAACAGATGAGTTTATAGAGCCTGTTGCATTTACAGACTATACAGGGATGGAAGAGGATGATGTTGTGCTCTTGACGAACTTTCGTTCAGATAGAGTGAGAGAGATCACAGCCGCTTTGGGGGATGAGCACTTTGATGAGTTTGCATGTCAGTCTACACCACTGAATATCGCAACGATGACAAAGTATGATGCAAGTTTTCCTTATCCTATACTTTTTCCTAAAGAAGCACCGAAAAACACTTTGGCAGAAGTGATCAGTGATGCAGGGCTGAGACAGCTTCATACGGCAGAAACTGAAAAGTATGCACATGTTACCTTCTTCATGAATGGCGGAATAGAAGAGCCTATGATAGGGGAGAGCAGAGTACTCATCCCCAGTCCTGATGTAAAAACTTATGATATGAAACCGGAGATGTCTGCGCCGGAAGTAGGTGAAGCTGTACGTACGGCGATGGATGAATCTTATGATTTCATCGTAGTAAATTTTGCCAATGGAGATATGGTAGGACATACAGGGAATTATGAGGCAGCATGTCAGGCAGTCAATGCAGTTGATACGGAACTGGGTCTCATACTAGACAAAGCTAAAGAAGATGGCTATGCTGTGGTACTTACTTCAGATCACGGGAATTGTGAAGAGATGAAGGATGCCCAAGGACATACACTGACAAATCATACGGTGGGTGAAGTATGGTGTTTTGTGATGGCTGAGGGTGTAACAGAAGTTAAAGAGGGATGTGGACTAAATAATGTTGCACCTACAGTACTTCAACTTATGGGATTGGAGATACCTGAAGAGATGGATGCACCACTGATCTAACCCAAGTTTTGGGTTAACAGGAGAGAAGCGCCTTTTTGATCTTTTCAAATTCTTCATAATCATTGGGTGTGATCTTATCGGAGTAGATAATATGATTAAGTTGCTCCAGGATATGCATTTTACTCAGTTTGTCATCACATAAAGCATCATTGATAATAGCAATGTGTTCGTCAAGGTCATACTCCTCTTCTAACGTATGTTCGAGAAATGTTTTTGCTTCCTCAGAATCGCAATCGAAATCCATTTCCATAAGTTTACAAAAGAGTGGTGCTTCCTTCGCTATGTCTCTATGATCTATTTTAATGATATGTGCAAGTAAGGTTGCTACTGATCTTTTAATTTTCTTTTCCATATCTTCTGTCCTTTCTGCAATTGTACCATAAAAAAATGGTACAATTTTATCAAAGAACATAAAAGGGTTGAAATGAAATTTACAGGTAATAATGTTTTAGTTACTGGAGCAAGCAGAGGTATAGGTGCAGAGATAGCAAAAAGTCTTGCGACATTTGGTTTGAAAGTATGGGTCAATTATCGTTCTGGTGAGGCTGAAGCAAATGCGGTGAAAGCAGAGATAGAAGCAGCAGGCGGGAAAGCTGAAGTGATCGGTTTTGATGTGAGTGATGAAGAGGCATTTGTGGCGGCAATGAAAAGCATCGTTGAAGCAGATGGTGAACTTGCTTACCTGGTGAACAATGCAGGTATCACGAAAGATAAGCTGGCAATGCGTATGAAAACGGATGAGTTCATGGATGTGATCAATGCAAACTTAAAGTCAACATTCATAGGCTGTCGCGAAGCGGTAAAAGTGATGGGTAAAAAGCGTTTTGGTTCAGTAGTGAATATCGCTTCCATCGTGGGGGAAACAGGTAATGCCGGGCAGACAAACTATGCGGCAAGTAAAGGTGGAACGATCGCGATGACAAAAAGTTTTGCGATTGAAGCAGCCCCTAGAAACATTCGTTATAATACGATCACTCCTGGGTTCATCGCTACAGAGATGACAGATGTCCTTAAGGATGAGGTAAAAGATGCGTTTACTTCAAAGATACCAATGGCTAGATTTGGTGAACCAAAAGAGGTAGCTGAAGCCGTAGCTTTTTTACTTTCTGACCACTCTTCTTACATTACAGGTGAGACACTTAAAGTGAATGGCGGAATGTTTATGTAATTTTGAAAGAATCTTTTCCTCTAAAGCTTCTTTTGATGAAAAGTTTTCTTTAACAAATACCACAAAAACAGTACAGCGGCAGCTATGAGTAAACCTACCATCAGTCTGTCACTGTATGCGACCAGTGTTTCCTCAAAATTCTTAATCAAATAGATCCATATGATGATGGCAATGAATGTACTTGTGATGACAACAGTGAGCGTGACACGATGTTTAAACCCGATCAAAAATCCTACAAAACTGCCCACTACCGGACCTGTCATTGCAAAAGGTGTCAATACAAATAAAATCAGACCAATGATTCCATAACGTTTAATGAGAGGTTCATATTTGTGTGCATTTTTTTTAGAGCGTTCCAAGTATCGGCTCAGTGGTGGGTAGGATACAAAGTCGAGTTTCTTCCAACTTAGTACAAAAAGTGGGTAGAGGATGAGTACCATAATGGATTCGATAAAAAGATTGAAAGCTACGAGAAAAGTAGAATCCATTTGTGAAGCTACTCCTATGGAAAGTCCTGCCATTCGTCCAAATATGACATTGGTGACTGTAATACTGAGTAACTCTTGAAAATAATTTGAATAAAAAAGAGCGCAAAGTAGTAAAAGTATGAAATAGCAACCCAATAATATGAGTCCCAAAAGTAAGATCTGACCCTCTTTATGTTTTAAAAATGCATAATCGATTTTCAAGCGTTTACCTTCTGTGTCATATATAAAATCAAAGTATAACATGATATTGGCGTATCCTGTAAATAATTTTGAGGTATAATAATCAATACATTATAAAGAAGGGGAGAGCATTGGCAAGGATACTTGTATTAGAAGATGATAAATTGTTTAATGAAACCCTTGAAGACTTTTTAGAGGAAGAGGGGCATACGATACAGTGCGCGTTAGACCCTTATACAGCACTTGATCTAGCCTATGAGTATGTTTTTGACCTGTACCTTTTCGATGTGAATTTACCTTATGAAAATGGCTTTGAACTTTTAGAAAAATTACGTCAAAGCGGAGATGAAACACCCTGTATATTTATCACATCAAGAGATGATAAGGCATCGCTGAAAGAGGGATTTGAAAAAGGCGGTGATGATTATATTCAGAAACCTGTAGACCTGGATGAACTTTTTTTACGTATGCAGGCAGTATTACGCAGACAGGTACGTAGTCAGATCGTAGAGATAGGTACGTATCAGTTTGATATTTTGACTAAAACACTGTACCAAAATAATGAAACCTTAGAGTTAAGTATCAAGGGAGGTGAACTTCTTTTAGCCCTTTTAGAAGGACAGGAGAGGGTGGTTCCTTTAGACCAAATTAAAGAACGTCTTTGGAGTTCTGCTGAGGAAGCGAGTGATGGAGCGTTAAGGGTATATATCGCGCAACTTAAAAAATATTTCCCTACACATATACATAATGTACGTGGCGTAGGATACCGGATGAGTATAAAATGAGAAGAATTTTAAGCGTTAAAATGCAATGCAACAAAACACTAAATTATTTGTGTGAAATTCAGTACAAGCGAGGAACTTCTAGGCTAAAGCCTGATGCAATCCTTTCACTAAATGAAAGGATGTGAAATGCTGAGTCGTAAAAAAGAGATCATCATTGCCACAGTGATCTATTTTGTAACGATGTTTACATTGCTCACTGCAGTATACCGTTTTTTAGAGACCTGGCACCTCAGTGCATTTAATTTCTTTATCGCGGGAGCTTTGGTTTTACTTGTGGCTATAGGATGGGGATATGTGCTTTCCGTACTTATTTTTGCACCTAAAAAACAAATGGAAGATACACTGACCTCTCTCACCAATGACATTATTCATGAGCTAAACATTCCTCTTTCTACGATCAAAGCAAACACAGCAATGTTAAAAAAGACGATGGAAGATGAAAAATCCCTGAAGCGCATTAAACGTATAGAAGATGCCAGTGTGAGACTTAAAAAACTGTACGATGAGTTGGTCTATAGTATTCATAAAGAGATGCATAGCATAGAAAAAGAGCGATTTGACCTGAAAGCGTTATTGGAAGAGCGAATAGAAGTCTTTAAAGAACAGAAACGAAATCCTTTTGAACTGACTTTAGAACCTTATGAGATAGAAGTAGACAAGATAGGCTTTGAACAGATGTTTGATAATATTGTTTCCAATGCCATGAAGTATTCATCCAAGGATGCACCTATCCACGTGACACTGAATAATCATATATTAAGTGTGGAAGATGAGGGGGTAGGTATGAGTACCACAGAACTTTTACGCGTACATGAACGATATTATCAGGCAGATGATAAAAAAGACGGAGAAGGGATAGGACTTGCCTTGGTCAAAGCATATTGTGATGAAGAGGGGATAGAAATTCATATCAAATCTGAAAAAGATGTGGGTACCAATGTGAGTTTGAATATGTCCAAGGTGCATATTACTACATAAATAATTTTTGCTTATTATTTTTATAAACTTCACACTTACTTAACACTAATTTGATACGATATTTCAAATTAAGAGATAGAAAGTGTGGATTTATGAAAAATAGTTTATTAAACAGTTTAATGGTTATGGGTGCAGTTCTTACTGTGATTGGTTGTGGTGGAGGATCTACTTTAACGGGAGAAGAAGAGGTTCTTCCCCCAATATCTGAGCTACCTAGTTCAACACTTAGTGAAGAGTTAAAGGATACTATAACTTATATGTATAACGAAGAAAGTTTAGCATATGATGTATATCTTAATGTGAACAAGGAACTGGTTGCTAAGTATGACATTAATGTTTCTACACTTCACAATATTGCAACAAAGTCTGAAAGTGAACATATGCAGAAGGTGGATACTTTGGCAAGCACCTATGATCTTAATATGTCTACATATGATCCTACCCTTGAGCCATATAGCAAAGAGAGCATTGGTGATGGTAAGTACTCGGTATCACATGTACAAGAACTTTATGATCTTCTTTATACTAAAGGAATAAAGTCTGAGAGAGAAGCATTGGAAGTAGGTTGTATGGTTGAAGTAGTAGATATTGCTGATTTAGATGAATACATATTACTGGCACAAAAATCAAAGGCTTCTGATGTTTTGAGTGTATTTTATGAGTTACGTCAGGGAAGCTATAATCATTACTGGAAATTTAATGAGGCACTCAAAAAGTTGAATGACCCAATTGGACTTGATAAGTTTGTTGGATGTTGTTCAGTTGCGGATTATGATATTTATAATTTTTGTCATATTGATGATTATCCGTCTTCAACAAATGGTAACTAACATTCATTAAAGTAGATGTTAATTCAGGTTAACACTAAATTAACACTTCTTTGTTATACTTCTAATACGTCGAAATAAGTTAAGCTCAGAAGTTGACTTGTATTTCTTACCCCCGATTTAAAATACAAAGTCCTTCTGTTCTTTTTAACACTTCCTTAACGTTTTTCCGTCATAATACATCCCAAAAAAGACCTCTATATGCTAAAACATCGTTATTTTATATCTTATTTTAGCACCACATTAATGTACCTCCTTTTTGCAGGTATATATTTCTATGCACAAAACAACACTTTCGTATCAGTACAAAAAACAGAAGAAAAGATCATGAGAATGGTATTGTCAGCTTTTGTACCTGAAGTTGCAACTCCTGTAGAACAAGTGGAGCAGGTAGAGGAGATAGAAGAACCCGTGATTGAGGAAGAGCCT
>NZ_JBFFOH010000029.1:0-23343 GCF_041562805.1 Sulfurovum sp.
CAGAAAAAATATCCAAGAATGCCCTGGTAAAGCAGATGGAAGATGAGTTGCTTGAAAAAGACAGAGAAATCGAAGAGATCGTGACCAAGATCGAAAGTATTTTAGGTTAATAACTGCGTCATGACACTAAAAAACGGGAGCCGATAGATGAGCAAAAAAGTATCGCTAACCGTTAACGGCAGCCGTTTTGATATCGAGTTGGAAGACGCATTTGCCCAATACCTGATCAAACAGATGAAGAACGATTTCAACACGGACGGCAACAACGATGCCAAAACTCTGCTATACGCCTATGTCAGAAAAAATGCGGAACTTTTTAAACAGGAAGAAGAAATTACAGCAATATTAAACAATTTTAACCTTCAAGAATAAATGTATATATCATTAATCTTAGAATCATTGAAATATATTGGTAACGACTATTAAGGTAAGATGAATATATGAACAAGAAAGAATTTGAGTTTACCATTGAATCAGGAAAAGCGGAACGTCATTACTGGATGGACTTATGGCGTTATCGTGAACTGTTTTATATTTTAGCGTGGCGTGATATTGCAGTACGCTATAAACAGACTATAATAGGTATCTTATGGGCGGTTTTACGACCCTTACTTACGATGATGATATTTGTTGTTGTCTTTGGGAAGATTGCACAGCTTCCTAGTGAAGGTATTCCTTACCCTATTTTTGTTTTTGCTGCTATGTTGCCCTGGACTTTTTTTGCTACAGCGTTTAGTGATGCAAGCGGTAGTTTGATCGGAAACTCAAATCTCATCTCTAAAGTCTATTTCCCCAGATTGATTATTCCGGCATCATCGGTTATCGTTGCAGGTGTGGACTTTTTAATCTCATTTGTTATTTTGATTGCGTTGATGGTGTGGTATCAGGCTATTCCTGATTGGCATATTTTGACGTTACCATTTTTCCTGTTATTAGGGTTCTTTGCCGCACTTGGCGCTGGTTTATACATAGCTGCTCTTAATGTCAAATATAGAGACTTTCGTTTTGTTGTCCCGTTTGTTGTCCAGTTGGGGCTGTATATTTCACCGGTAGGGTTTAGTACAACAATCGTTCCGGAAAAGTATCAACTACTCTATTATCTCAATCCTATGGTAGCAGTTATTGACGGCTTTCGCTGGGCGATCAGTGGAGGAAAGACAGCATTCAATGCAACTGAACTTTTTATCTCGATTGTCGTGGTGATATTGCTTTGTCTTGCCGGTATCATTCATTTTAGAAAAACAGAAAAAACGTTTGCGGATGTCATTTAATGAATAAGGTAGCCATAAAAGTCGAGAACCTCGGTAAAAAATATGTTATCAATCATGAGAAAGAAAATGGTGAAAATACCTTTCGTGAAGTTATTGTTGGAAATGCAAAAAAGATAATGTCTTTTTTTAACCCTTTCAGCAAGGAACCAATAGAGATTGATCATTCAACGGAAGAGTTCTGGGCACTTAATGATGTCAGTTTTGAGATCAACAAAGGTGACAAGGTCGGTATTATCGGACGTAACGGTGCAGGTAAATCGACACTTTTAAAAGTACTTTCTCGTATTACAGAACCTACAACAGGGAAAATTCATATTAATGGTCGGATTGCCAGTCTCTTAGAAGTTGGTACGGGTTTTCACCCAGAGTTGACTGGCCGAGAAAATATCTATCTTAATGGTGCTATCTTGGGAATGAGCCGAAAAGAGATCAAAGCGAAGTTTGATGAAATCGTCGCTTTCGCAGAAGTCGAAAAGTTTTTAGATACTCCTGTTAAACGTTATTCCAGTGGGATGTATGTACGACTTGCTTTTTCAGTCGCAGCACATCTTGAACCAGAGATATTGGTTGTTGATGAAGTTTTGGCTGTTGGTGATGCAGCTTTTCAAAAAAAATGTTTAGCAAAGATGAATGATGTCAGTGATGAAGGTCGTACCATTTTATTTGTAAGTCATAATATGCAAGCCATTAAGCAGTTATGCAATAAATTTCTTTATTTACACAATGGTTCCTTGATAGAGATCGGAACCGATGAAGCGATCATTAATAATTATCTAAAGAATTCTCAAAACCTTTTTAATGAAAAAGATTCGATCATACAGAAGATTAATAATCTGCCTAAAGATGAGGTCTTCAAACTGAATCAAATAAGATTACTTCAGAACAACATAGAAGTATTTAACCTTGTGGAAAATGGACGTGATTTCGAAATTGAGGTAACTTATGAAGTTTACAAAAGAACTACAGGGTTAAGAATTTATGTTAATGTATTAGACGAATTTGAAACATTGCTTTTTAGAAGTTTTCATGACGAGGTAAACGATGATATTCCGGTCGTTGAGATAGGGCGATACGTTTCAGTTATGACGATTCCTAAAGACATTTTAGGGCCGATTCAATATACATTGACAGTTGGGGCAGGTATTCATTCCATACGTACAATTTTTACGATTCCCATTCCTGTCTCTGTCGAAAATACGGGCAGTTACAATAAAGCTTATTTAGGGGATGTCTTTAGAGGGCGTCTTGCAATGCACTTACCATGGACTACATATAAAACATAAGGCAGACAATGTTAAAAAAAATAAAATCAAAAATTATTAGCTACAGAAGGAAGAAAGTGCCTAATATTGAAGACACTATGAAAGTAAGTTTTCAGTATTTTGCTGAATTAACGACTAAAAATAATATAGCAAATGTTGGTTTTTCTAATGGACAGTCCATAATAGAGTTAAGTGATAATAGAAAGTTTTTGTTTAATCCTCTCAACGGTACTGCTTCAAAACTTTTTTCTATTCCTATCACTGGTGAGTTTGAGCAAAAAGAAACAGACATGGTTGGGTTACTTATAAAAGAAAATGACACTTGCATTGATGTAGGTGCAAATTTCGGATACTATAGCGTTTATATGTGTCAACATGTTGGTTCTGAAGGGTATGTCCATGCATTTGAACCATTAAATCATACGTGGAAAATCCTACAAGACAATATCAAGCTCAATGAACTCAACAACATAAAATACAATGAGTTGGCTTTGGATGAGACGATAGGAGATAAAGAGATCTTTCTTCCAGATATAGGTATTTCAGGTTCTTTCAAACTGCATAATTATGATAAAACTTATAAAAAGTTCATTATAAATACAACGACGCTAGATAGCTATGTTGTAGAAAATAAGATCGAAAAAATAGATTTTATCAAAGCAGATATTGAAGGAGCCGAGTTTGCGATGATCAAAGGAGCAAAACAAGTCCTCGAAAAATTCAAGCCAACTTTATTCTTGGAGATCCAAGAACACTCTACTGTCCTCTTTGGATATAAGCCAATTGATATAATGGACTATTTATTGAAAATGGGTTATCAGATCTTTTATGCTATAGATAACAAACTTAAAAAATTGGATAATTATGTAGAATTGCCTGATTATAACTTTTTCTTTATCCATGAATCGAAATTATCAGATCATGCAGAGTTAATACATTGATAGATATTTCATTTGTAGTAGATAAGCCTTATCAAGAAAATGAAATTTTCAAAATGAATAGTCCCGCAGCAATAAAATATCATAGACTTAAAGAAGAGTTTGGAAAACAAGGCTTTTCTCTAAACACTCATGACCTTTGTCTAGACAAACATATAAGTATTGCTATTTATTTTGATATCCCAGATGATTTTCTGGAGATTTTCAATCCTAATATTAAGAATTATGCTTTACTTATTGAAAGTCCATTAATAAAACCTAATAACTTTAATCTTGCTCTCTATAAGCACTTTGACAAAATTTTTACTTGGAGCAATGATCTAATAGCACAAAACAATCATACTAATAAGTTTATTAAAATTAATTACGCTTTTGACTTTAAAAAAAATATCATTTCAGAGCCACAACAAAAAGAAAAACTGTGTTCATTGATCGTAAGCAATAAATCATCAAATTTTAAAGATGAACTATATTCAAAAAGAAAAGATATAGTACGGTGGTTTGAAAAAAACCACCCAAATGATTTTGATTTATATGGTAAAGGTTGGAATGAGTGTCGGACTAGTAACCCTTTAATAAAAAGACTCGTCAAATCTACATTGGTAAAAGATTTTTGTCTTAGAATAAGAGGAAAATTTTTCCCCTCCTATTCTGGAGAAGTTGATGATAAAATATACACATTGTCAAAATACAAATTTACGATTGCATTTGAAAATATTCAAAATGTATCAGGCTATATAACTGAAAAAATCTTTGATGCATTTTTTGCTAATTGTGTACCTATATACTTGGGCGCAAATGATATTTTGGATGTTATTCCAAAAAACTGCTTTATTGATATACGTGATTTTACTACCTACAACGAACTATATCTTTTTTTAACTCATATGACAGACGATGATTACCTCCAATATTTGGATAATATTAATAATTTTTTATCTAATAGAAAAAGTGATGATTTTAAAGTAGAAAGTTTTGTAAAGAAAATTGTTAATGGGATACTAAATGATACAACTAAAAAATAAAATAAAAGAAAACATTTCTATGAAAAAATTACTGAAAAGCATTCTCAATAAAATTGGTTTTGATATTGTAAAACTTGAGAAAACAAACACTACTTCTTCTCAAGCAAGCATGACTCTTTCTAGCAATCCTTACTCTCAATGTAGTAAAAATAATCAAAGTATTATTGATACTGAAATATTGAGTCAGATATCTTTATTTATCCCTGGAATGGTTACACAAGAATCTGGTAAATTTTTATACATGCTATGCTATATGCAAGAGGTAGAAGGCGATGTAGTGGAAATTGGTTCTTGGCAAGGGAGGTCAACAAGTTTTCTTGCTAGAGCAGTTAAAGAGTCAAAAAATGGGCAATTTTATGCAGTAGATCATTTTCGCGGAAATGTTGGTAAAGAAAACTTCTATACTGTTAATGGCAGTCTAGATAATTTAAAAACAAACTTTGAAAATAATATAAATCAATTAGGGTTAAGTGATATTGTCACTCTTTTAGATATGTCTAATGTCGAAGCTGCTGAAATCATAAAAGAAAAGACTATAAGATTTTTATTTATTGATGGAGATCATACAAAAGAGGGGGTTAAAAAAGATATAGAATTATTTTTCCCTCGATTAGTAAAAGGTTCAATTGTTGTTTTTGATGATTATTTTGATGGATTTCCCGGTC
Organism: Sulfurovum sp.; assembly: GCF_041562805.1. Classification (GTDB taxonomy): domain Bacteria; phylum Campylobacterota; class Campylobacteria; order Campylobacterales; family Sulfurovaceae; genus Sulfurovum. The sequence continues at coordinate 5,162 of NZ_JBFFOH010000029.1, forward strand.
TTTTAGAGGCGATAGAAGATGTTTTTGAAGAATATAATTTTTCCAAATTTTTTTCTTATAGGCATACTTTGGTTGTGAAAATATAATGTCATCCAACAGTATAGAAATGAAAGAAATACCAATTAGTATGAAGGGATTATGCTTTTCAATATAAAGCTGTTGAATTTATGAAAAGATCAAGGGAAATAATATTGAGAAATATAAATATAGAAGAATTGAAAAAAGTGATTGAGCCTCATTTTTACTCTTTATTGGATCAAGATATATATGAAGTCAAAGTAGTTGATTCTGTTTTGTTACTGAAATACAATAGATTTGACTTGGCTTTTAAAATCCTATACTTAGAAATGCTGAATTATGATACAGATTTTTCTAAGCACGTATATATTGAACATATAAGAGCATTTAGTTTAGGTGAATTTACTGAACCTGGTAATGAAAATAAAAATGGTATAGGAAAGTTTATAGAAGACTTCAAGATTATTTTCGAAAACATACAAAAAAATGGATTTGATCCCAACCAAACTTTAATACCACTTTCGAAAAATGGTTCAATAGTGAACGGATCGCATAGAGTAGCTAGTGCAATTGTTTTGAATAGGCATGTTAACTGTGTAGAGATAAACAGTAATGATCACATATATGATTATCAATTTTTTTATGATCGAAATGTACCAAATACTATTTTGGATGCTGTGGCGACAAAGTTTATAGAATATGCAGAAGATATATATATTGCTTTGATCTGGCCAACAGCTGTAGAAAAAGATGAGATAATAGACAAAATCATACCGAATGTTGTGTATAAAAAAAAGATAAAACTTAATCCGAACGGCGCACATAATTTGATTTCTCAAATATATTATGGTGAAGAGTGGTTAGGAAGTATCGAAAATAATTTTGGAGGTGCTCAAAGTAAAGTAGTTGAATGTTTTAAAACTTTTGATTCTGTCAGAGTAATAGCATTTCAAGCAACCGATTTGAATGAAGTACTACAAATAAAACAAGAGATAAGAGACACTTTTAATATTGGAAAACATTCTGTACATATCACTGACACAAAAGAAGAGGCTATTAGAACAGCAAGAATAGTATTTAATGCTAACAGTATACATTTTTTAAATTATGCACAACCAAATAAGTATATTTCTACCCATGATAAGATTGAGATATTTAGTAGATTTATAAAAAAAAACAATTTATTCAAAGAAGATCTATTGTTAGATTCTAGCCTTATTCTTTCATTGTATGGGCTCAGAGAAGCTAAGGATATTGATTTTTTTATTCAAGATAATAGCAAGGTTAAATACCATTTTAACCAAGTGGAAATTCATGATAAAGAACTCAAGTATCATAGAGAAAAGAAGTTAGAACTGATCTATAATCAAAATTTTTATTTTTACTTTAATGACCTGAAATTTATATCTTTTGATCAACTTTATAGGATGAAAAAAAATAGAACTGAAACAAAAGATATAAATGATTGTGCGATGATGGAGGCCCTAATAGAAAATAATAAATTCAAAGAAATGCTTAATAAAGTCAAACAGATAATTCATTATGAGAAAATTAAATTTAGACAAACATATTTTCAATTTAAACAGAGGGTGATTGAATTTTTAAAAATTATTGGTCTATATAATGTTTTAAGAGCCATCTATAGAAAAATACGGAACAGAACATGAGTCATCCAATGATATCAGTGGTTATGCCCGTTTACAATGGTGAAAAACATCTTAATGAAGCAATTGAAAGTATCTTAAATCAAACCTATACAGATTTTGAGTTTATTATCATAAATGATGGATCAACAGATAAAACAGAAGATATTATTTTATCGTATAAGGACCCGCGTATTCTCTATAGCAAAAATGAAATTAATCTTCAAATAGTTAAAACGTTAAATAAAGCCCTTGACATGGCTAGTGGTAAATATATCGCCCGTATGGATGCAGATGATATTAGTTTACCTAGACGCTTTGAGAAACAAGTGGATTTTATGGAGGCAAATCGGCACATTAGCGTATGTGGAAGTTTTATTAAAACGATAGGGGGTGATGTTCAACATTCTTGGACATACCCTATAACACCGGAAGCGATAAAAATTGCACTAATGTTTTTTTCTCCTTTGGCACACCCCACTGTGATGGCAAGAAAAACTTTTTTTGACCATGCCCGATATAACATAGAGTATCAAAAGGCAGAAGATTATTATTTGTGGGCTAGTAATAAAAATTCCAAGTTTGCAAACATAGCTGAAGTACTGTTGTTTTATCGATTACATAAATCACAAACAGGTCAGATATCTGGGGTTGAACAATTGGCATTGAGTGATAAAATAAGAAAACAGTTATTGGAAGGCTATGGAATACCAATATCTGATAAAGAATTTGAAATACATAAAAAGATTTCTTGCTATCAATATGTTGATATGTATGATGCCGAAGAATGGCTATATAAACTTTTTTCATACAACAAAACAAATCATATATTTGATGAAAGTTCACTAATAGAGTTTCTAGATGAAAAATGGTGGATGATCATAAACAATTCAACATTTAGAGGATTGCGAGCTATGGAATGTCATCGTTCTTCAAAGGTGAATTTTATTTCTAAGTCATTGTTGCAGAATATAAAACTTTTCATTAAATGTATTCTAAAGTATAAAACTGCGGTCAATAGAGATGTATAAAAAGAGGAACTTTGTTATTATAGCTGATAGTATCACTAATATGGGTGGGACTAGAAGCTTCCTCTTCAAGCTTCTCTCTTTTCATCATAAAAATAAAATACCTACAGTACTTGCTGTACAAACTGGTCAATTAGATGACATATTAAAAGAATATTGTCTGTCTAACAATATTGAGATTTGTTTTCTAAAACAACGAAGCAAATTGATGCATAAACCATACTTTTCTCTTTTATATGACATATATGCCTATATACGTATATATAGAAGATTTAGACCTGTTGTTATATTAGCATCAATTGGATCGCCGAGATTATTGACAGGATTGTTTTTTTTCAATACACCTTTAATATATTATGTACATACATATCCTGAAATGTCTAGTAGGAAGTCAAAGGGTATGGATTTGATTACAAAATATTTAGTGAACTCTAAACAAGTTGTTATATCTGTTTCTAATTATTCAAAAAGTGTGATTTCACAATATATGCAGGTTCCGGAAAAACACATTGATGTTATTTATAACAGTGTTCAAGATATTAATGAACCTGTTATTAGTATAGAAAAAAACATTGTTCTTACCGTGGGTCATGTCGAGGAGTATAAAAATCCCAATATTTGGTACTTGGTAGCCAAAGAAGTCATTAAAGAGATTCCATCGAGTGTTTTTCAATGGGTAGGAGAAGGCTCTTTGTTGGAAAGTATGCGTGAAAAAGTCAAGAAAGATGGATTGGAAAATAACATAATCTTTGAAGGGCTGTCAAACAGTGTGAATAAGTTCTATAAGAATGCTACAATATATTTTCAACCTAGTTTAATAGAAAGTCAAGGAATCGCTATTGCTGAAGCCATGTCATTCGGATTACCTTGTATGGGGTCCAATGTCGGAGGTATACCAGAATCGATTTTAGATCAGGAAACAGGATTCATATTGCCGGTAGATGATGTACAGGGTTTTTCCAAGAAAATAGGCCATTTATTGAAAAATGAAAAACTCAGGAATGAATTGGGTGCTCGGGGCAAAAAACTTGCAGCTGAAAAATTCAACAAAGAGACACAGGAAGAAAAAATCATCACGCTGTATTATCAGATTTTAAACGAAGTAAAGTAACATGCCGGAAATAACGTTTATACCCCCACATGCATTGAATACGCCAGTACTTTTTCTAGTGTTTAACAGACTGGACACTACAAAACAGGTCTTTGAAGAGATTAAAGAGGCGAAGCCACCAAGGCTTTATATAGCCGCAGATGGAGCAAGAGAATTCAAAGTAGGTGAAGGTGATAAGGTAAGATCTGTTAGAGATTACATTATGTCAAATATAGACTGGGAGTGTGAAGTTAAAACACTGTTCCGAGAAAAAAACCTTGGGTGTAAAGTAGCTGTGAGTAGTGCGATCGATTGGTTTTTTGAAAATGAGAAAATGGGAATAATCCTCGAAGATGACTGCCTTCCAGTTCAGAGTTTTTTTTGGTTTTGTGAGGAGTTGCTTGACCGATACAAAGATGATATGAGAGTTGGACAGATAAGTGGTGACAATTTTCAAAAAGGAATTAAACGGGGTGATGCAGATTACTATTTTTCTAGCTATTGTCATGTCTGGGGATGGGCAAGTTGGAGAAATCGGTGGAACAATTATGATTCAGAATTGAGTACTTTTGAGGATGTTGGATTTATTAAAGAAATATGTCATGACGCCAAGACCGCCAGATATTGGGTTGATATCTTTAAGAAAATGAAAATGAAAGTTATAGATACCTGGGATTATCAATGGGTTTTTACTTTGTGGAAGAATAAACAACTTAGTATAACGCCCAATATAAATCTTGTTAAAAATATTGGATTTGGAGATGAAGCAACACATACCATAAGTGATAGTGAATTTTCGAATTTACAAGCCTTTAATATGCTTTTGTATAAACATCCAGAAGAAGTATTAAGAAATTATGAGGCCGATGATTTTACGTCAAAAGTTATGTTTCGTTATCAATCACTTTTCAATAGAATTCTTATAAAGATAAAGAAGGTTATTCATGCAATGTAAAATATGCAGCAAAAATAATCAGCAAGTTTTTGCTTCAAAGATTTTACAAAAATATGAGATAAATTATTTTCATTGTAAATATTGTGGTTTTGTACAAACAGAGGACCCCTTTTGGCTTGAAGAAGCTTATAGAGAATCTATCAATATATCAGATACAGGCTACATACAAAGAAATATTGAATTATCACAAACATTGACAATCTTGTTAGGACTGTTTTTTGACAAGAATACCAAGTTTGTTGACTATGCCGGTGGGTATGGCGTGTTAGTCCGAATGATGAGAGATATAGGTTTTGATTTTTTTTGGGACGATAAATATACAACTAATCTTTTCGCAAGAGGTTTTGAATATAAAGAAGATGATATATATGAAGCAGTGACCTCTTTTGAAAGTTTCGAACATTTTGTAAACCCCATAGAGGAGATCGAAACTTTATTGAAAATTTCGAACACTATAATTTTTTCTACCAAGTTATTACCCGATCCTATACCGCAACCAGCTGATTGGTGGTATTATGGGCTTGAACATGGGCAGCATATATCATTTTACAGTCAAGAAACATTTGACTTTATAGCAAAAAAATACAATCTAAATTATATTAATTTAGACGATATGCATATTTTTACAGGAAAAAAAATATCTCCGTTAAAATTAAAAATTCTAAAATTACGTAAATTTGGAATGCATAAAATAGTGGAAAAAAGATTAGAGAGTAAGACATGGGAAGATCATCGTTTGATGAGTAATAAAATATGAAAATATTATATGATCATCAGATCTTTACACTTCAAAAATATGGGGGGATTTCTAGATATTTCTATGAATTAATGAAAAAGTTCAAAACAATGAATGGTGTATCTTTCAAAACAGCATTGTACGTTTCGAATAATTATTATATCGAAGACAAGCACCTCATAAAACATGTTCGATTTCTTCCAAATACAGAGTTTAAAGGTAAGAAAAAGTTGATGTCTTTAATCAATAAACCAAAGACGCTCTTTGAGTTAAAAAGACAAAACTATGACATCTTTCATGTTACCTATTATGATCCATATTTTTTGGATTATATTGGTTCAAAACCTTTTGTACTGACGGTACATGATATGATCCATGAGAAATTTCAAGAGATGGGCCCTTCGGAAGAAAATATTATTGACTATAAAAGTTTACTGGTTAAAAAAGCATCCAAGATTATTGCTGTCTCTGAAAGTACAAAAAAGGACTTAATCGAGTATTTCGGGACAGATGCATCTAAAATAGAAGTGGTGTATCATGGTAGCTCTATGTTACCTAAAAGGGGTATTCATATTGATACTCCAACAAAATATATTCTTTTTGTAGGTTTACGAGGCGGGTATAAAAATTTTAATAGATTTATACGTAGTATCTCAACACTACTTCTTGATGACAGAGAGTTGTCTGTTGTCTGTGTTGGTGGCGGCAGGTTTAATCTAGATGAAATAGAGGCTTTTGAGTATTTGGGTATTACATCACAATTGAGTCAGTTTGATTTAAATGATGATGCGTTGGCATATATGTATCAGAATGCAAGTCTATTCGTTTTTCCATCATTATATGAAGGTTTTGGTATCCCTATTCTTGAAGCCTATGCATGTGAATGCCCGCTAGTATGTAGTAATACGAGTGCTTTGCCTGAAATTGCAGGGAATGGGGCATATTATTTTGATCCATATAGCGAAGAGTCTATGAAAAATGCGATTAGCCGCGTATTGAATGATCCTGATATACAGAAAACACTAGTTCTAGAAGGTACAGAAAGATTGCAACATTTTTCCTGGGAAAAAGCTGCTTTTGAAACACAACAGGTATATGAGAGTTTGTTATGAAAAAGGTAATTTCTTTGGATGAAAACTTTAGTACGACGCGATTATTGACTAAAGAAATACCTAACAGTATTTGTCAGAGTGAAGAGAAGATTTTCAATCAAAAAAGATCGGATTCAGGGCTTTTTTTACCGGTGAATGAAGGACGAAATAGAGAAGGTGGTCTAAGAACACAGGGATACTTTAAAAACTCCTATGACGCGAAACCATTGGTCACGGTCATCACTGTTGTGTTTAACGGAGAAGCACATTTAGAAGAGACAATTCAAAGTGTTATTGAGCAGACGTATGACAATGTAGAATACTTAGTCATAGATGGCGGTTCGACAGACGGGACCCTCGATATTATTCAAAAGTATGCGGATAAAATCGATTATTGGGTCAGTGAACGCGACAGTGGTATTTACGATGCGATGAATAAAGGTGCATCTTTGGCAAGAGGTGATTATGTGGCGTATCTCAATGCAGATGATTGGTATGAAACCTCTGCGCTTGAAGATGTTGTCAAAGCGATTTTGGATGCAAAAAAAGTTGATTTCCTATATGGCGATGTTGGCCTTGTAAAAGATGGTATACAGATTAAGACGTTTTATCCAAACATAAAAAAATTTACAATGAAAATGCCCTTTGGACATCCAAGTCTGTTTTTAAATCGAGAGATCTTGCAAAAGCTGAAGTTTAGTGATGAATATCCTGTAATAGCTGACTATGACTTAATAATTAAACTGATTAAAAATAAGCATACATCAACGTATGTCCATAAAAAGCTAACCAATTTTCGTTTGGAAGGTGTGTCGTCGACAAGCAGTTTAAAGCAAGAACATTACAGGCTCTATAAACACCATTTTGGTTCTTTCCATGCACTGGTCTATTTTATATGGCAGAGTATCAAAGATGCGATTAAACCGATGGTGAACAGATAAAGGTGATGGTATGTCTATAACATTTAGTCTGATCGTAGCAACCATAAATCGCTACAACGAACTTGAGTCATTACTTCTTAGTTTAAAAAATCAACAATTACCATTCGCCGAATTTGAAGTTGTCATTGTTGACCAGAATCAACAGGGCTTTTTAGAACCTTTAATCAAAGAATATGCGTCATCTTTAACTATTAATTACATCCATTCCAATAAACGGGGAGCCTCTTTAAACAGGAATATTGGGTTAGAACATGCTAAAGGAAGTATTGTCTCCTTTCCAGATGATGATTGTACTTATTATCCAGACACGTTAATGAAGGTCAAGGAGTATTTTACACTGCATCAGAATGTCGATAGTCTGTTAGGTCAGATCATTGACATAGATAACAATAAGAAAATGATTAGAAATTGGCCCGACGAAGAGAAAAAGATAAGTGAGCATAATTTTTTTATGCTCTATTCGCAGATCACGGTTTTTACAAAACAGATAAATGCTCGATTTGATGAAGCCTTTGGCGTAGGTGTTAAATATGGTGCTTATGAAGATGCTGATTATATTTTTAACGTGCTACAAAACAGTATATCTTTTATGTATACTCCGACAGTTAAAGTCTGGCACCCTGAGCAGAATGTCAATGTAATGAGTCTTCAAAAGGTAAAAGATTATTCTATGGGGTTTGGAGCATTTTGCCGGAAGCATCTCTCCAGGAAAATCGGCTTTTTATTTTTACAGGCAATAGGATTTCATTTATTTAAAATCATCCTGGCTATATTCACTGTAAATGCTGAAAAAATAACAAAAAGTTTCGCTTCTGTTCAGTACCGGTTGAAAGGTTTTTATGAGTACAAATAAAAAAATGCCCACTTCGGTCTCAATTATCATACCTACCTTTAACGCACAAAATCAGTTAGTTAAATTGTTGGATAAAATTAAAGAACAGACGATTACAGATTACGAATTGATTATCTTTGATTCATCATCGAAAGATGATACAGTTAAGATTGCGAAGCAATATACAGATACAGTCATTGTGATTCCAAAGTCTGAGTTCAGGCATGGAGGGACAAGAACTAAAGCAGCAAAAATTTCGAATGGCGATCTCTTGATCTATCTTACTCAAGACGCGTTGCCTTACGATACACATACTTTAGAAAATATCGTACACGTTTTTGAGGATGAAAAAATAGGTGCTGCATATGGCAGACAGTTGCCATATCCGGACGAACATCTATTTGGAGAACATCTTCGCTTGTTTAATTATGGGCAAGAATCTTATAAACGTATTTATGAAGATAAAGAAAAGTTTGGTATAAAAACTGCTTTTCTTTCTGACTCATTCGCTGCTTATCGGCGTGACACGCTTAATGAGATTGGATGGTTTCAAGACGATTTGAATTTTGGTGAAGATATGCATGCCGGGGCGAGGTTACTGAAGGCGGGCTATTCTCTTGCCTATGTTGCTGATGCTAAAGTGTTTCATTCACATAGTTATACATTTAAACAGGAGTTTTGGCGATACTTTGAAACTGGTAAATTTCATCAGCAAGAGAATTGGCTTCTGGATGAGTTCGGGAAACCCGAAGGTGAAGGTGCCAGATACGTCAAGAGCGAGTTGAACTTTTGTCTAAAGAGGAAGAAATATCATCTTATTCCTTTGTCTATAGTACTAAATTTTGTTAAACTTTTCGGCTATAAGTGTGGAAAGAGTTTTCAACAAATACAAGGGTCACAAAAATAATTATGAAGTATATACTGTTTAAATTTTTTCTATACACGGGTCTGTTGTCTCTCAATCTGATCCTAACGCATTGGATCTCGGCTGGTCTGATCGAAGATATTGCTTCGCATACATGGACGAAATACGTATGGCAATTAGGTGTTTATCTACTTTTCTATTTTTATTTTAAACTTTTTCATAATCGTATGGTGACCTCTAATGAATCCTATCTTATACTTAAGGCAAATTCGCTTGCTTTGATCACTATCTTTTCAATAATCTTTCTTTCAAAAGAGGCAGAAAGTTATTCAAGAACATATGTACTGATCTTTTTTCTACTTAACAACTTGCTGCCGGTCTCAGTGTATGTTATCAAGCATAAGTTGATGATATTCCCTTGGCTGCGTGAAAAGATCATAGTAGTGTGTGATGAGAGTGGACGTGAAAGTGTAGAACACTGGTTTCAAAAGGATAACGCTTTCGGGTTTGATGTTGCAGAATATGTGATGGTTGGTGGCACAAAACATCTTGTTAAGAAAAAACTCGAGACTAGTTTGAAAGAAAAACAGTATTATGCTGCCATAGTTGCAATAGATGGGTATTCGATAAACAGGACATTCTCGTATATGGAATTTCTGCAACATCATATAAGCCGTATTATAGTGCTTCCACGTATGACTAAATTACCACTTGTGAATGCAGAGATATTTACTTCTGTCAACCATAAGGGTTTGGCTTTTGCAATTAAAAACAACTTACTTAACCCGGTAGACAGGATGATAAAAGAGATCTTTGATATTGTTATGACAATAGGTCTGGTTATCCTTACATCACCTATACTTTTGACTTTATTCATCGTAGTCTTTTTTACAACAAAGGGAAAACCGTTTTTTAAACATAAGCGCATCGGAAGAGATGGGAAGCCATTCTACGTCTATAAGTTCAAGACAATGAAAGATGACGCAGCAGCGATCCTGGAAGAGTTACTGAAAAATGACCCGGAGGCAAAACAGGACTGGGAACGTGAGTTTAAACTAAAAAACGATCCACGTATTACAAAGGTAGGAAGATTTCTTCGTAAAACCTCACTTGACGAGTTGCCGCAACTTTTGAACGTCATCAAAGGTGAGATGTCACTGATCGGTCCACGGCCTATCATCGAAGATGAAATTGAAAAATACAAAGAATATTACAGCTATTTTACAGCAGTCAAACCGGGTATTACAGGACTTTGGCAGATCAGTGGGCGAAATGATGTTGATTATGACGAACGGGTCCAGTTGGACGTATGGTATGTACGGAATTGGTCGATAGAGATGGACATGACGATACTCGTCAAAACAATAGTCGTCGTTCTTAATGGCAAGGGCAGTTATTAGATCTCGATAAAATAGATTGAATAGGAGGTTTAGTGAGACATTTTTTTGTAATTGGTTTATTGGCGGTGATGCTTTTGAGTGGTTGTTCACAAGAGCATAAAGTTGAACATACTTTGGACTGTGTAGTCAGCAGTGTGGTCTATAAGAAGACTGGGCGCGTTATTAACTTTAAACACGAAGACGCCATAAAAAATGGTTTTGTGTACCATCTTCGTATTTATGATGATGGTCTTTTAATTGTTAACGAAGCTGACGTCTATGTTAAAGATAAGAATAATGAGAAAAGTTTTTCATTACAGAGGGAGAATCGGGTCGATACAGACATGAAGTTTCAGTTCAGTGCAGCTTATGATGATGTGATATTTTTACTCTTGAATAAGGATGAAGAGTATCATTACGTATGCACACAAGAAGATCAATAAGAACTTTGCCGAGTAGTTGGAGGACGCTAGGACCTACTCTTCAGCAAGCTATAAGAATAGTTGATTCATAATGATTGCTAAGGTTACAAGAGTGGCCAAACTTTAAACTATAAGGAGTTCTTTATGAAAAGAGCTGGTTTTACAATGATCGAATTGATCTTCGTTATCGTTATTTTGGGTATTTTGGCAGCGGTTGCGCTTCCTAAATTTGCTGGTGTATCTGACCAAGCGAACGCACAAAAATGTGCTGCATTTGTCGGTACACTTAACCGTACTGTTGGACCGTCTATGTGGTCAGCTTCGATTGCAAACGACTTGAGTGGTAACATTGCAGGTTTCACTAATTACGGTGGTGGTGACTACTTGGACCCAGATACATATCTAGATCCTGAAGATTTCCCACTTGAGTGTAGTGGTGCAGGTACAGCTATTGGTACAAGTACAGTGTTTACTGCTACATCAGTACCTTCACCACTTGGTACTCCACAATTTGGTACTACACAGTACTACTTCAATATCACTGCTCTAGGTGATACTGCAAATTCTCCTAGATGGACTTGGGAAAAATAATTTTTCTCTAATTCTCAGGCTTTGCCTGGGAATTTCAATTTAAATCTCCATTCTTCCTCTTCACGATTAAAATATAACTTTTTCTTTTCTAATGTAGTTATTAAATATCTTACTTCAAGATTATTACCGCACAAACACATGTATTCCCGACACTGATATTGTCACTATAAGCAGTTTAGACTATATGTCTGATGTTAGTTTAGTATGAACATGTGAGGTTTATGGTATAACTATGCGAAAAGCTTAGGAAGAGATATTGAAAAACACGTTACTGATTATTCTTGGAGTCTATATTTTTGGGGTCCTGGTAAGTTTACCTCTTATATATGATGTGTTTACAACAGAATTTTTGTGGTTTGATGGCAAACCTGTTCCTATTTTTACTGCTGATGCAGGCTTGCATGGCTTTTATGCAAAATCAATACTTAACGGAGTCGCTTATCCTTTTGATGCGGAACATTTTTTAGGTTATCTTATTTCAATGTTAGTGACCATGTCAGGAGCCCCTATTGATTGGGTAATGCTGTTTGTATCTATTTTTGTAGGGCCGTTGATTGTAGTACCGATAGTCTTATTCGCAAGAACGGTAGACAATGTACAAATAGGAGCCATCGCCAGCTTGTTCGCTGTCTCATTGAGTAACTTTTATGGTCGGGTTGCTCTTGGATATGCTGATACAGATATGTTTACGTTGCTTTTCCCATTAACGGCAGTGCTATTTATGGTTCTGGCACTTAAAAAGAACCAGCTTTTATTTGCACTATTTGGTGCAATCTCCATGTTGATTTTCAGTCATGTCTACCACTCATCTGCGTCCATTAACCTGTTGCTACTTGGCAGTTTCGCGCTCTTTAGTTTCGTCTATAGGCGAGAAGAACAATTCGTCTATTATGCATTTTTATTATTGAGTATCAGCATAGTGCCGATGGGGTTTTTAACTGCGTTGGCAACAATGATTGTATTGTGGGGTCTGTTAGAGTGGACCAATCGGCAAAAAACAATCCCTTATTACTACTTTGTAACAGCATTTTTAATTGTATTGGCAGTTTTGCCTTTTTTAACAGACCTTTCGTATCTCTACAGTCGAGCGCTGAATTACTTCGACAAGGAAGAGTATTTTTCTGTTCTTGGTGTTAACAGTACTTACTTTTTCAAACATGGTTTACAAACTGTTGCAGAAACGACGGTGATAGATATTGACAGTATATTCCGCTCTCTTAGTATCTCAAAAGTACTCGTTTTACTCTCTGTTACAGGGTTTGTTCTGCTGCTTAAAAAAGATAAACACTATTGGCTACTAGCACCATTCGCACTATTGGGAAGTTTTAGTTTTTTAGCAGGCTACCGCTTTTCATTTTATTATACACCTGTCTATGCTTTTGGACTCAGCTATCTCGTCATTACGATTTCAACTGCATTGCACGAACGTTATGATGTTAAACGTACGATGGTATATCTTACTTTTTTAGTACTGTTAGCACAGATGCTTTATATCGTTAGTATTAATAAAGGTAGTTATACAAGGATGTTAGCATACAGTGAAGAGAAAGAAGTACTAGAAAAGTTATCAGTTAAATTAACGAATGATGACAAGATCATTACATGGTGGGACTTTGGTTGGCCTTTATGGTACTTTACCGGATATAAAAATACCTTAGTCGACAATGGGGATCATGGTGGCCCCGACTCCTATATGATGTCCAAAATATTGACAGAGTCTAATCAAACTTTTGTTGCGAATGCAGCCAAGTACTTTGCAAACAACAAAGAACAAGCTTCGAAAGAAGGGTTTGGTTACGTCATCCCTTACCTTGCATCGGAAAATGACTTGCCGGAGCTTTTCCATTCGTTTTATACAAGAAACGATATCCACCCAATACAAGACACCTATATCATTCTTCATAGAAATATGATAACGGTCTTAGACACGATCGTTAGTTTTTCTAATTTTAATTATTCGGATCTTGATGATAAAGCAAAAGATGAGTTTTTATTTCGATTCTTTAGATACAACTATCCGCAAGCGATTGACCAGACTTTTCTAGAAGCACACAATAAGATGAATATTGATGGAAAATCAGAGTTAGTCCACAGTATTAGTTTTACCCAAGATCAAATGCTCACCGATGAATACATATACGATACTAATTCAACGCATTATGTTATCTTCGATAATAATGAAATGGCATATATGACGGATAAAAATGTCTATAACTCATTTCTTTTTCAAGCACTCCTGTTAGATAATTATGACAGACGACTATTTGAGAAAGTGGATGAGACGTATTTAATAAAGATATTTAAAGTGAAATAATTGTATAGTAATTTGTTATATATTTCAATTGATATGCTTTAAGGAGCCTGCTCATGAAGAGAAATGCCTTTACGTTGGTAGAACTTATTTTTGTAATTGTTGTGTTAGGTATTCTGGCCGCAGTAGCTATTCCTAGATTGGGCGGAAATATTGAAAGTGCTCAAATAGCAAAGGCTCAAGGGGATGTAGCTGCCGTTCGTGCTTCTATTGCAAGTGCACGACAGAAAATGTTGGTCACAGGGATTAATGCATACCCGTCAAGATTAGATGCCGGTGTTGCAGCTAATACAGTTGGCGTGCAGATTTTTGACACTAATGGATCATTAACAATCTTGACGTATCCGGTGTATACCAAGAATAATGGTTGGATGAAAACCAGTAATTCGACATACTCTGTAAAGATTGCAGAGACTCCTGTTACATTTACATATACCTCTTCGACAGGGGTGTTTGATTGTCATACTTATAATAGTGGACAGGCAGATACGTATTGCAAGAAAATTGCTGAATAGACTCTCGTATTAAAGTATAATACGTCTTTTAAAGGATGTTATTGTACTTTTTTGAAATCTCACTTTTAAATTCCCCATTATCTCCATTAACATACTCAAGTGAAACTCTTTTAGACATTGGCCGTGTTGTGGAAGTTTCGCTGCGCAGTCGTTTGTTGTCCGGTGTTGTCATCAATGCGTGTGAACAACCCTCTTTTACGACAACTTCGATTATAAAGACGACGGAGTATATATACTCATCTCGTCAGATCAGAATTGCAAAATTTATCAGCGAATATTACTTCAGCTCTTTAGGCGAAGCATTTAACTTATTGGTTCCTTTTTTGAAGTATGAAGAAAAGAGGTATGTCGAGGAAGTCGCCAGTGATTTAACAATGGAAAATGCGTCTGAAAGCTCGATAGTACTGTCCAGTATACAAAAAAGTGCATTAGACTTTTTAGGGCAACATCCTGTGGCGCTTCTCTTTGGAGACACAGGTTCAGGCAAGACCGAGATTTACATGAAGTATTTTGAGGAGATCTTACAGCAAGGGAAAAGAGCAGTTTTTTTGATGCCGGAGATCTCCTTGACCCCTCAGATGCAGATCCGTCTTGAAGAACATTTCGGTAATGCGGTGGTAATGTGGCATTCTAAAGTAACCAAGCCTCAGAAAAAGAAACTTTTAGAACGTATCTATAACGGTACAGCAAAGATAATTGCGGGGGCAAGGTCTGCACTCTTTCTACCAGTTGAAGATTTGGGACTGATTGTCGTCGACGAAGAGCATGATGACAGCTATAAGGCCAATGCACGCCCCCGTTACCATGCCCGTGACATGGCAATTTACATGGGGAAGCTCTACCAGGTCCCTGTTGTTTTAGGGAGTGCGACGCCTTCGATGAGTTCCTATGTCAAGTTTCCTCACGTTCGTCTTAAAGGCGGGCACTTCGCATCAACGAGAGATTTTATTTTCGAGTCGTCACGCGAAGAGATCACGGAGCGCGTGGAGTCAGCCATTGCTCAAACCAAAGCAAATGACGAACAGGCAATGCTGTTTATCCCCACCCGGGCAAACTTTAAATATCTGATCTGTGAATCGTGTGGTCACACCCACTCTTGCCCATATTGTAGTGTGGGGATGAGTGTGCATCGTAAAAGCAATGCTATCAAGTGTCACTACTGCAATTTTTCAGAACGTATTCCATCCGCGTGCAGTGAATGCGGGCATGAGATGTTGACGTCTAACCGTTTAGGAACGGCGGAAGCGGTCCATTTTTTTGAAGAGAAGTATCCAGACATTGCTGTCGGACAGTTCGATCGAGATGCGATCAGTACACAAAACAAACTCAAAAAACTGCTTAAAGCGTTTAATGCCAAAGAGATCGATCTACTGATCGGTACACAGATGCTTTCGAAAGGTCATGATTATCATGATGTAACATTGGCGGTCATTCTCGGACTTGACAACCAGCTTAATATGAGTGATTACCGGGCAAGAGAAAAAGCTTTGTCACTTTTGATTCAGATAGCCGGACGAAGTGGACGTAAAAAAGCGGCCAAGGTGTTGGTGCAAAGTTTTAACAGGGAATTTTTTGAGCCTTATCTTGGAAGATATGAGCAGTTTTTGGAAGATGAAAAACAGTTTCGTAAAGGTCTCTACCCGCCGTACAAGAAATTGGCCCGTATTTTGTTCGCACATAAATATGCAAATAAGGCCGAAGAAGCCATGCAACAGATGGTAGAAAATCTTCGCCAATTTAACGCCATTGAGATCATCGGTTATGGCGTTTCGCAAATCGAAAAAATAGCAAATAAATACAGGTATCAGATACTTCTAAGGGCGGACAGAAGCATTGACTTGATACAGGCAATCAAAGCGAGTCAGGTTGACTTGGCTGAGATAGATATGGACCCTATTGAATTTATGTAAATGACGCTGACTTTCCTTGTCATATTAGTATCTTTATCGGTATTGCAGCAAGTTTAATGTTCTTTAACGTTTAAAGTTGTACTATGAAAATATCTATACTGTAAAGAGTGCACATGAAAAGAGATTGGTCAGTATTTCGAATTACTATTTTACTGTATGCCATTGTCGTTTTGCTTCCGTTGAATTATTATTTTGCGAATCGTTCATTTGAGAGCATGAAGAGCGATGGCGAGACGATGAACCGTTTAGTCTACATTAATGGGACGATACAACGTGCTGTTGGACTTGATGATAACACTGAGCGACAGAAGCTTATTGATGAAGTGGAGTTGTCATTTAAAACGATTGATCATGATTTTTTGCAGGCATCAAGCAATGCAGAGTTTGTAGCACTTTTCCGTGCCAATGAAAGTTACAATGCCATGATCGAGTCATGGATCGCGCTTAAGATGGCGTTTGATAAGGAAGACCAGGCTAAAGCGCTAGGCGATAAATGTTGGCGAGAGGTCAACGGTTTTTCTGACATGGCAGAAGGGATGCTGGCGTATAAAAGTGAGACGATGCTTGACAGACTTTATCTCTCATTGTTGTTTACGATGTTGATTGTTGTTGTATTGGTCTTTTTAGTCCGGGTGTACATCCGTATTCAACTCGAAAAACATGCTATACATGACCATGTGACCGGGCTATACAACAAAAAATACTATATGGAAGCACTTCAAAAAGCGAAGCTACTCGCAAACCGTCAGAACAGCCCTCTGTCAATATTGGTACTCTCTTTTGACAAATATGAAGAGATCAGTAAAACTATTGACAAAAAACAATTTGCCTCATTTTTACAAGAGTTCAGTAAAGAGTTCCGAGAGTTTTTTAGACAGAGTGACACCATCTGTCGGATTGAGCCAAACTGTTTTGTGGCGATAACGCCTGACGCTAGTCTCGATAACGAACATAAACTTGCCCTCAGGTTGGAAAAACGGTTAGATCTGCACCATTTTACGCTGGAGACGACGGTTGGTCTTCGTATCGGAGTCGCCAGTTATACTAAAGAGGACGGGATGCCACTTTTGGATGAGGCGATAGAAGTCATGAAAAGAAATCCAGTAGTGAATGTAGGCGGTGTATAATGAGACGAAGCGCTTTTACGATCATCGAGCTTATTTTTGTAATCTTTATTGTTGGTATATTGGCGTCAGTAGCCATTGTAAAAATGGGAGGCATGTCCGACAGGGCATACGAAGTTCAGCTGAAAGCATTGGTCGGTACATTAAACCGAACATCTGGAGCTGGTTTTTGGTATAAGTCGATAGAGGATGGTCTCAATGGCAGTGTCGTTAATCCTGCTTATGATCTTGTCATAGATCAATATATTGAGATAATCCCGGGGTATACGACAGATCCACTCTTGACAAATTGTAATGTCGATGGGACAGGTGTCTTTTTGACATATGAATTAACACATAAATATGAGATTCACTGTCAAGACGGTACCACGGCTGAAAGTCCTCACTTTAGATTGTACGATGTCGATGAAGGGATCTATTTAGACTAACACCGTATTGCAATATTAGCTCTTATCCCTCAACTCTCTCTAACGCGCTTCGCGCTAAAATCCTTTTACAATGAGGAAAATTAATCTATGATTGAACGTGTAAAAACTAAAAAAATATATGTCGGTAATGTCGCTGTCGGTGGGGATGCTCCTATCTCTGTACAGTCGATGACCTACTCTCAAACACATGATGTCGCGGCAACGGTAGAACAGATCAACCGTTTGCACTTTGCAGGTTGCGATATTGTTCGTGTTGCTGTGCCGGATATGGCGGATGCTTTGGCCCTTAAAAGCATTAAAGAA
>NZ_JBFFOH010000030.1:0-22600 GCF_041562805.1 Sulfurovum sp.
CAGGCACCTAACATGTACGGGGCGTTGATCACGTATGACATACCTGTAGGTGATACAAGGGAATCTGTCTTAAAAGAAGTAGAAGAATCTATAAATTAGTAAAGGAACAACAATAATGATAACAACACATAAAAATATAAAACCCGAATGTATTCTTCTTGATGAAGTACTTCCGGGAGGCGGAAGATGGTCAAAGATCATCAAGCGTGGTGACAAACTGCGTATTACGACAAAAGATGGCTTAGGCTCTCTTTCGGCAATGTTTTACAATGCCGATAGCACGGCAGAACGTTTTAACTCTGCAGACACAGTTAAACTTCAACATAATGCTTATTTTGGTAAAGGAAGAGTGCTTTATTCGGAATTGGGCCGTGTGCTTTTTTCGATCATAGACGATACAACAGAGGGTCTTTTTGATGCCATTGCAGGGATCAGCAACCCCCGTATTGTAAAAGAGCGTTTCGGTGAGGGAGACTTCGAACATATTCGCAACCGTTACTTCAAAAGCGACCGTGAAAACTTTCTCGTCGAATTGGGTAAATACGGCATGGGTAAACGAGACATGATCCCTGCGATCAACTTCTTTAGAAAAGTGGACGTCAAGGAGGGAAGTAAACTTGAACTTTCATCGCAACGTGCTGAACCTGGAAGTTATATCGAACTTCGTGCAGAGATGAATGTACTTCTGGTACTGTCAAACACACCGCATGTAATGGAAGAGGGTGAATATAATCCAAGTGATGTGCAACTGACATTATTTAAAGCGGAACCGGTAACAGAAGATGACCTCTGTATGAACTTTAGCCCACAATCCCACCGTGCTTTTATCAATAACGCACGCTACTTTGCCTAAGGAGATAAGAATGAGCAAAACAATAGAAAATGCGATCTATAATGAGAAAGTCGCGGCAGGTGTACCATGGAGTTATGTCGTAAAAAAAGGTCAGACACTACGTATCATTGATCTTGAAGGGTGTCAAGCAGTTGATACACTATTTTACAATGCGAATGATCATGAAGAGCGTTACTCGGCTAATGATACGGTGAGAGAACAGGGAAGTATCTTTGTGACAACCGGTACAACACTAATCTCCACCGATGATAATGTGATGATGGAAATTACTGCAGATACCTGTGGTAACCATGATACGTTGGGAGGTCACTGCAGTGCTGAAAGTAACACGGTCCGCTATGCACATGATACAAAATACATGCACAGCTGTCGTGATAACTATCTGTACGAGATCGGTGAGTTGGAGATGGACCCTCGTGATCTGACCAATAATATCAACTTTTTTATGAATGTACCTATTGAAGAGGACGGATATTTAATTATCGTAGATGGTATCTCTAAACCGGGTGCTTATGTAGATATGAAGGCAGAGATGGATACCTTGGTATTAGTCTCAAACTGTCCGCAGCTTAACAACCCTTGTAATGCATTTAACCCTACCCCAGTGCAAATGATAATCTGGGACGACTAAGATCATGAAAAATATAAGCAGCCTCTTTCGTTTTGATGATGCACTAGTACCAAACTTGATGGCATGGACTTATGTGCTTTTGGCATATGTCCTCGGATTTACTGCTTTCATGAGTGAAACAGTGTGGGTGAATGTAGCAGGGATAATCTTACTTGCTCACAGTATGGTCATTGCTGCGTATTTTATTCATGAGTGTGCACATGACTCCTTGTTTAAGAAGAGCAGTCACAATCATATTTTTGGTGAGATCCTTTTATGGATCACAGGTGCTTCATACAGCGATTATGAGTCAATAAAACATAAACACGTACGTCATCATATGGATCGCGCAGATATTGTCTCTTTTGACTTTAGAGAAAAACTGCTTAAGTATCCCAAAATATTAAAGACGATACAGGTCCTAGAATATTTTTATATTCCTGCCTTAGAGGTGATGATGCATGCATTAGTCATTATTTTACCTTTTATAAAAGCATCAAGAAAACATTTACGTTCACGTATCATTACTGTACTGGTATTGCGTATTTCTTTTTTTACGGCACTGGCATTGATCTCGCCAAAAGTATTGCTTTTGTACCCTATATCTTATGGTATTTTTTTAACAGTGATGCGTTTTATGGATGTGCACCAGCATACTTATGACCTTTATGAGACGTTGGATCAAAAGCGTGGTGATGAAGTAAAGCAGTATGACAGAGCATTTGAAACACGTAATACTTTTTCCAATGTACTTTCACTTAAATATCCATGGTTAAATCTTTTGGTGTTGAACTTCTCTTATCATAATGTACATCATGATCAGCAGATGCAACCATGGTATCGTCTTCCTGACTTACATAAAAAGCTTTATGGTGAGGATGAGAAACAGGTACTGGTCTTTTCTAATTTGTTGAAAAGCTACCATACATACCGTGTACAACGTGTGATCAACTCTGATGATGCTAATACTGATGTGCACAAGGGTAAAGATTTTATTGGCGTTGACGGTGTCTCATTTTTGACAGCGCATTAAAGGAGATAGTATGACACAAGTGAAAAAGTTTTGGCCTATTCTGACAGGAACCCATCGTTATGAGAAAACACTCTCTACACGTGGACATGGGAAAGGGGTTATCATAGATGCCCCTATATTAGCTTATCTTATTGAGACAGCCAATGGCCGTATTTTATATGATGTGGGGTGTGATTATAACAAGGTAACTGATCCACTGAAGCGAAAAGTGTTCTATGAACATGAGGGTTTTCCTTTTGGCCCACCTCAAATGACCGAAGAGCAGCGTCTGCCTAATCGACTCTCTGAGCTTGGATTGCAAAAAGAGGATGTAGATGTGGTTTTTTGCGGACATTTGCATTTTGACCATGCAGGTGGGATATGTGAGATGTGTCATGCTGAAGTACATGTACACAAAAAAGAGCTTGAAGCAGCGAAAGCACTGGCGGATGATGCCTATTTTTCAGAAGATTTTGACTGTCCGATCAATTGGAAGATCTATGATAAGGAGTATGACCTGGCTCCCGGTGTGCGTGCTATTGAAACACCGGGGCATACAGCTGGGCATATGTCCATGCTAATTGAACTGCCTAAAGGAAAACCGATCCTGCTTGCAGGTGATGCGGCTGATCTTAGTGAAAACCTTGAAAAAGAGATCGCTCCGGGTCTGTGCTGGCAGGATAATGAGGCAATGGCCATTGAGAGTATTCGTAAACTTAAAGCGCTTGCTCTTCATACGGGTGCGGATATTTGGCCTAATCATGACATGAAGTATTTTGAGTCTAAAAACTGCTTTCCGAAGTATTTTGCATAAGGTATGAGATAACCTAACTTCTCCATTTTATAAGACGACTTATGAAATGTAACACATCGGGACGGCCCGTATACTTAACTCTAAGGATGAAAAATGTTTACTAAAGTATTAATTGCAAATCGTGGTGAGATTGCTTGCCGTGTGATTCGAACACTCAAGAAAATGGGTATTAAATCTGTGGCGGTTTATACGGCAGCTGATGCGGACTCTTTACATGTGAGCCTTGCTGATGAATCTTATTATGTAGGGCAGGGTATTGCCAGTGAAAGTTATCTTGATGCAAAGAAGATTCTTGATATTGCTAAGCAGAACGATGTACAAGCCATTCACCCCGGGTATGGTTTTTTAAGTGAAAATGCAGATTTTGCCAATGCCTGTGAAATGGCAGGTATTGCTTTTATCGGTCCGCGTACAGAACATATGCAAAAATTTGGGCTTAAACATACAGCCCGCCAACTGGCAGAAGAGAACAGTGTACCGCTTCTCCCGGGTTCTTCAATCTTGACTGATCTGGAAGAGGCGAAGAGGGAGGCTAAACGTATTGTCTATCCTATAATGCTAAAAAGTACTGCCGGGGGTGGTGGTATCGGTATGCAGCTGTGTTATGATGAAGCAGAACTTTGTGATGCGTATGAATCTGTCAAGCGTTTAAGTGAGAACAACTTCTCTGATGGCGGTATGTTCCTGGAAAAGTATGTTGCTTCCGCACGTCACATCGAAGTGCAGGTCTTTGGAGACGGAAAAGGGTTTGTTGCCACATTAGGAGACAGAGACTGTTCTGTACAACGCCGTAACCAAAAAGTGATCGAAGAGACACCTGCACCGGGTCTTACAGATGAAACAAGAGAAGCACTCTATGCAGCCGCAAGAAAATTGACAGCATCTGTTTCCTATCTTTCTGCTGGTACTGTAGAGTTTGTCTACGATACGTCTACAGATGCATTTTATTTTCTGGAAGTGAACACACGTTTACAAGTAGAACATGGTATTACCGAAGAGGTGACGGGTGTAGATCTCGTTGAATGGATGATCCGTCAGGCTTATGGTGAAAACCCTGCACTCTATGCGTATGAACATAAACCTCTGGGGCATTCAGTGCAGGTACGTGTGTATGCTGAAGATCCAGCCAAGAACTTTCAACCCAGTTCAGGTGTCTTGACCAATGTTCAATTTGCCGATGATATACGATGTGATACTTTTATTGAAACAGGGTTGGATGTCTCTGCTTTTTATGATCCTATGATCGCCAAGCTTGTGATTAAAGGGAACAACAGGGAAGAGGCATTAGCTAAGATCGTGAAAGCGATTGATGAAACCCATATAGACGGGATTGAAACCAATTTGAGATATCTAGGGAAAATCGTTCGATCGGATGTCTTTAAAAAAGGTGAACAGACAACCAAATACCTTAACTCTTTTGAGTATCAACCAAACAGTATAGATGTTTTACGTCCTGGTACACAAACGACTATTCAAGACTATCCCGGTCGTACAGGGTATTGGGATATCGGTGTGCCACCATCTGGCCCTATTGACAACTTCAGCTTTCGGTATGCCAACAGTATTGTCGGAAATGATGAAAAAGCATCAGGCTTGGAGATCGCTATTTCTGGCCCGACACTTCGTTTTAACTGTGACAGTGTTATTGCCTTGTGTGGTGCAGTGATCGATGCATCTTTAGATGGTGAAGCAGTCACCATGAATGAAGCCATTTGGGTTAAATCAGGTTCAGTACTTAAACTCAAAAAAGTGCATAATGAAGGTTTTAGAACTTATTTAGCACTTCGTGGAGGATTTGATCTTCCACAATATCTGGGCTCTTGTTCAACGTTTACATTGGGACAGTTTGGTGGTCATGCAGGTCGTACACTGATCTCCGGAGATGTTTTACACATAGGTGGACTTACAGCGAGCGAGGTGGCGGTAAATGCAGCGACACCGTATAGAGCCTATGGAAACACCTGGGAGATAGGTGTTCTCTACGGACCGCATGGGGCACCTGACTTTTTTACTGATGATGATATCAAGACTTTCTTTGAGACGGAATGGGAAATCCATTATAACTCGAATCGTACAGGTATTCGTCTTATTGGTCCAAAACCTGAATGGGCAAGAACAGATGGAGGAGAAGCAGGACTACACCCTTCCAATATCCATGACAATGCCTATGCTATCGGGGCGGTAGATTTTACAGGAGATATGCCTGTTATCTTAGGACCGGACGGTCCAAGTTTGGGAGGATTTGTCTGCCCGGTAACGATCGTCAATGCTGAATTATGGAAGATGGGGCAATTAAGAGCGGGTGATAAAGTGAAGTTCATTCCCCTTGAACATGATACTGCCAAGGAGATGATCCAAGCCCAGGAACAAGCGATCTCTAGACTTGAAACGTATGATGAGTCCTCTTTTTTAAGTCCAAAACCTATAGGTTCTCCGATCCTTTATATGGATGAAGGCGAAGAAAATCTTCCTTCCATCGTTATTCGTCAGTCAGGTGACAGTAATATTCTTATCGAATATGGTGAGATGCAGTTGGATATTGAACTGCGGTTTCGTGTACATGTGTTGATGGAAGCACTTAAAGAAGCAGCGATCCTAGGTGTAACAGATATCACACCGGGTATTCGTTCTCTTCAGATCCACTTTGAACCAAAAGTGTGTGACAGGGATGTTTTGATTGACCGTATTAAAGAGCTTGAACTGACACTGCCTCTGATTGATGATATAGAAGTCCCTGCACGTATCGTACATTTACCACTTTCATGGGATGATGAATCTACCCGTGTCGCTATAGATAAATATATGAAAACAGTGCGTGCAGACGCACCATGGTGTCCAAGCAACATTGAATTTATCAGACGTATGAATGGTCTTGAGAGTATTGAAGAGGTAAAAAAGATCGTTTTTGATGCGAACTATCTTGTGATGGGTCTGGGCGATGTTTATTTAGGTGCCCCTGTGGCTACTCCACTTGATCCTCGTCACCGTTTGGTCACAACAAAATACAATCCTGCACGTACATGGACGCCTGAAAATGCTGTCGGTATTGGTGGGGCATATATGTGTGTGTACGGTATGGAAGGTCCCGGTGGATATCAGTTTGTCGGACGTACAGTACAAATGTGGAACCGTTACCGTCAAACAGCGAACTTCATCGATGAAAAACCATGGCTTTTACGTTTCTTTGATCAGATCAAATTTTATGAAGTAAGTGCCGATGAACTCCATCACATGCGTGAAGAGTTTCCACGTGGACGTGTTGAATTAAAGGTAGAGGAGACGACATTCAGCCTTAAAGAGTACAAAGGGTTCCTTCAGAGCAATGAAGCGTCAATTGAGACCTTTAAAAAGACTCAGCAAGATGCATTTGAAGAAGAGCGTCAGATGTGGGAACGTACGGGGCTTGCCAACTTTAGCACAGAAAGTACTGATATTGAAGAGCAGAGTATGGAGGAGATACAAGTCGATGAAAACAGCGAAGTGGTAGAGTCACCGGTACAGGGAAGTCTTTGGAAAGTACTTGCCAAACTGGGTGATGTCGTTGAAGAAGGGGAAGTGCTGGCTATTGCAGAAGCTATGAAGATGGAAGTCGATATTGAAGCCCCTGAACATGGAAAGATTACTCAGGTGCTTTGCAGCGAGGGTGAAAATATTTCAGCGGGTAAAATGCTTTTTGTCCTTGAACCGATTCAAAAGTAAATAGCGATGAAATTAGAAATTTTTAAGACAATGTGGGGTTTTGAAGGTGACTTTGAAACTGCATGTAAAGAAGCTAAAGAAGCTGGGTTTGACGGAATTGAAGGCAGATCACCCCTAGACGAAGATGAACGAAACCATTGGAAGACTTGTCTGGAAAAATATGATCTTCTTTTTATCGCTGAGATCGTCACAGGAGGTGGTTTTGTTCCTGCACGTCATGACAGTTTGCAAAAACATATTAATGATGTGGAAGAGGGTATTAAAAACTCTCTGGAGTTGAACCCTCGTTTTATGACCTGTATGGGTGGATGTGATGCCTGGAGTGAAGAGGATAGTATGGCCTTTTTCAAAAGAGCCATGGATATCGCCAAAAAATACAAGATAGAGATCTCTTTTGAAACACATCGAAGCAGGTCACTTTTCACACCATGGGTTACAAGACGAATGGTTGAAGCACTGCCGCAGATGAAGTTGACTCTAGACATCAGCCACTGGTGTGTGGTAACTGAACGTCTTATGGATACAGAGCTTGATACGATCAGAGCAGTTGCACCTCATGTTCATCATTTTCATGCACGTGTTGGTTATGCTCAAGGTGCACAAGTGCCACACCCTGCGGCACCTGAATATAAAGAGGCTTTAGCTTCTCATCAAGAGTGTTGGGAGATCGCATGGGATGCACAACAGGTGCATGGGATGCAGATCACGACAATGACACCGGAGTTTGGCCCTGATGGGTATCTGCATACGCTTCCATTTACCAATGTTCCAGTTGCAGACCTTTGGGAGATCAACTGTTGGATGGCGGAAACGGAGCGTACCCATTATGATAATTACCTACAAAGAAAGGTTTTAGCATGAGAGAACATTTACCTGTTATTGTTTTACTTGGAGCCTCAGTACTTTGGGGATTGTCATGGCTGCCTCTCAAAAGTATCAATACTATGGGCATTGATGGTATTTCACTCATATTTGTTGTCTACGGGATACTTGCTTTGACCTTGAGCCCTTTGCTTCTCAAACAGTTTATTATATGGAAAGAACACAAAAAGGTGATGCTGCTTATCGCAATTTTTGGCGGCGGTGCAAATCTGGCATTTACCTATGCACTGATCAATGGTGAAGTGATTCGTGTCATGGTGCTCTTTTATTTACTTCCAGTATGGGGAGTTGCGGGAGGACGTATATTTCTAAAAGAGGATATTGACCGTTGGCGTTATATGGGGGTGTTTTTGGCGATCAGCGGTGCTTTTCTCATCCTCGGCGGTTTTGAAGTGTTGAATGCTCCACCATCATGGATCGACCTGATCGCTTTGGCTTCAGGGTTCTTTTTTGCCATGAATAATATCCTTTTTCGGGCATCTCAGTCTGTACCAGTAGCTGCGAAGCTAGGTGTAATGTTTTTAGGCTGTTTCAGTCTCGCAGGTATATTGTTAATGGGTGGTGTTGAACAGTTCCCTCAGGATGTGAATGGAAATACATGGTTGATGCTTGTAAGTTATGCTTTGCTTTGGCTTCTTGTAGCCAACATCGGTTCACAATGGAGTGTGACCCATATGGAAGCAGGACGCTCTTCGATCATCATTATTTTGGAATTGATCACTGCGGTTGTCTCTGCAACATTGATTACTGGGGAAACGATGTTTCCTATTGAATATATGGGTGGTGCATTGATTGTAGCTGCAGCTTTTATAGAGGCCATTCGTACTAAAGATGATGACATACCAGTTACAACAATTGAATAAAGGAAAACAGATGAATATTGAAAATTTAAAAAAATCATATAGTAATAATACACTAACACCAAGAGCATTGATGTCACAGATAAAAGAACGTATTGAAGTGCACAAAGAGAATCCTATTTGGATCTATACACTGAGTGAACGTGAACTTGAACCTTATTTGGAGCGACTGGAGTCTTGTGAACCAGAGTCTCTTCCTCTGTATGGTATCCCTTTTGCTATTAAGGATAATATTGATCTTAAGGGGATACCGACGACTGCTGCATGTCCTGACTACAGTTATATCCCTGAAGAATCAGCTTATGTAGTGCACTGTTTGATAGAAGCAGGAGCAATCCCTGTAGGAAAGACCAATCTTGATCAGTTTGCAACAGGGCTTGTGGGGACACGTTCACCTTATGGAGCGTGCCAAAACAGTATCGACCCTGAATATATCTCAGGTGGTTCCAGCTCAGGATCTGCCATCTGTGTAGCATTGGAAATGGCTGTTTTTTCATTGGGTACAGATACTGCAGGATCAGGCCGTGTACCGGCCGCATTTAACAATCTTGTTGGATTAAAACCGTCAAAAGGTGTACTCAGTACCTCAGGTGTGGTACCTGCATGTCGTAGCTTGGATTGTGTCTCCATATTTGCAAAAATAACGGAAGATGCACAGCAAATATTTGATGTAGCAGCTTCTTTTGATACAGAAGATCCTTATAGTCGGCAAATGCCTGTCATACAGAAGGGTATTGCTTCAAGTTTCCAATTTGCAGTGCCCCAGGCCGATCAGTTGAAATTTTTTGGTGACTCTGAAGCAGAAGCACTCTATTTCGAAGCAGTGAAAACATTTGAAGCCATGGGAGGAACAGCCATTGAAATGGATTTTTCACCTATGCTTGATGCAGCAAATTTACTCTATCATGGACCCTGGGTCACTGAACGCTATGTAGCTGTTAAAGAGATGATAGAGAATAAACCCGAAAGTTTTATTGACGTGACACGTACGATCATTGAATCTGGGAAAAGTAAAAGTGCAGAAGATTACTTCAATGCCGAGTATAAGCTTAAGGCCTTTAAACGCCAGGCAGAGATGCTAATGGATGAAGTTGATTTCGCATTAACACCGACAACAGGCACAATATATACAATAGAAGAGGTGAATGCAGATCCAATCCAACTCAATACAAATCTAGGGTACTACACCAACTTCATGAACCTTCTTGACTTTTCTGCGTATGCAGTTCCCGCAGGCTTTAGAGAGAATGGTCTACCGTTTGGTGTCACTCTCTTTGCAGATGCATTTGAAGACCGAAAGCTTATGCAATTAGGTGAATCTTATATACAAAAGGCTTCCCATGGAAAATAAAACGATCGAAATTGCTGTTTGCGGTGCACATTTGAGAGGTTTGCCTCTTAATTATCAGTTGACTGAACTGGATGCGACTTTTGTTAAAGCAACGACAACGGACAAAAGTTACCGTCTCTACAATGTTCCTGACAAGACACCACCACGTCCAGGTATGGTACGTGTCAGTGAAAATGGAACAGCATTGGAACTTGAAGTATGGTCAATGCCTCTGGAGAACTTTGGTACCTTTATGATCCAGATCGCTGAACCTTTATGCATTGGTACGGTTATTTTAGAAGATGGAAGTTCTGTGTATGGTTTTTTATGTGAAAGTGATGCAGTCAAGGATGCTGAAGAGATCACTTCATATGGTGGATGGAGAAAGTATATCTCTTAGACCATATTATTAATTTCAAGCCAATACAGAAAATTTTCATTGAACTAATACTCTTATGTCATTATGTGTATTTTTATATTGATATAAAAATTGCTGAAAGATTTATCTATGAAACAATTATATTTTAATGTATATTGTTAAGAATTAAAAGTAGTATATTTAGAAAAGATGGAGATTCCCAAACACTCTCCAAAAGGAGAGTGGTGTATTCAAAATTTGGGAGAGTATCAATGAATAGAGTGCAGATTAAAAGCTTGTACTAATCGTTCCAACAATGTGATCTTCATCTAGTGCTGAAAATGTGTCATCTTCATAGTCAGTATAAGCTACGCTAACTTCAAACTTACCAAATGTTTTTGCAAGTGAAACAATGTAGTTTGTACCAAAATCATCATAATCACCGTAAGTTGCTGCAAGAGTAACGTCCATTGGCAACCCAGCTGTAAATCCTACGTCCCAATAATCAGTACCATCAATTTCAGTATCTAGACCAAAGTAATATTTGGCGTTAACTGCAACTACGTCAAAGTCATAACTTACACCAACGTATGCTTCATCAAAGTTATAGTCATCTGAAACATTTGGGTAAGAGTAATATGCATAACCTATATCATATCCGAATTTACCGATTTCACCTGCATATCCTGCATAGAAATCTGCTTCAAGAGAACTTGAATCATCAGATGTCCAACTTACATTTGAAAGCCAAGTACCTAGGTAAAAACCTTTATATCCTAGATCAATACCACCTTGAACTGCCGGTGAGTTAGAAGTTTGAGTCCAACCTCTCCATACATAGTTACTTGTAATTGCAAGGTTTGCACTTATCTCTAATGCCGACTCTTCAACTATTGGCTCTGCTACTGGTGCTACTGGTTCAATGTCTCCACCTGCGAATGCCGTACTTACAGCTAATGCTGCAACTAAACTTAATTTTGTAAACTTCATGTTTTTTCCTTGTTTTATATTTTGGATAATGAAGTGTAACATGTAGTTAACAGAAAATAAACGACAGTGTGATTAATTTTTAATCAATTTAGTGTTGAGGGGCATTTTTAAAGAAATCTCTGACATATTCATATCCAGAGTAGAGTGTAAGTGCAACAGCTATCCATAGGAGTAATTCTCCACCAGGCCATTGCATCAGTAAAAAACCTATGGCTATCATTTGTACGACTGTTTTGACTTTACCCATCCATGATGCTGCGATGTCAAGACCTTGGCTTACTGCTGAGACTCTCAAGCCTGTAATGAAAAGTTCTCGTGTAATAATAAGAAAGATAGCCCATGGAGAAGCAGTTCCAAGCATCATTAAGCCTAAAAATCCTGCCAGAGTAAGCATTTTGTCTGCCAGTGGATCAAGGATTTTTCCAAGCGTTGTGATCTGGTTAAAGGTACGTGCGATGTAGCCGTCAAAAAAGTCTGTAGCTGAAGCCACAACAAAGATAAAGGCTGCAAAGTAGTTGAGCCATGATGGGTGGATACCCTCAAAAATGGATGCATCCTGGTTTACCAGGAAAAGGAACATTACTGGGGCAAGGAGAAGACGGATAAATGCTAAGATATTTGGGATATTAAATATTTGTGCTTTATTCATCGTTTTACTCCTTATATTTCCTCATTTTTGCATTGAGGTATTGTTTCCCCTTCATTTTTTTTAGAAAAAAACGAAGCAAAAAAATCGTCACTATTCTCAAATCGCTGCGCTTTCAAGGGTGTTCATAGTGACAGGCACGCATTCGCGTGATTTAAGGGCAGGGAAGAGAGACATCCCATTAACGGAATGTTGTTCCACCGTCGACCACTAAAGTTTGCCCTGTGATCCATGATGCTTCATCTGTACATAGGAAATAGACAGAACCGGCAAGGTCACTAGGGCTTCCCATTCTATTTACGGCTGAACGTTTGATCGTTTCAGCTTTTACTTCCTCATAGTTTGTAAATGCTTTAAGTGCATCTGTATCGATAGGTCCTCCAGATACAGCATTTACTCTAATACCCATTTCTCCCAGTTCAACAGCAGCATAACGGCTCATAGCTTCAACCGCTGCTTTGTTTGTACCGTGACCTGCATAGTTTTCAATGTAGATAAGGTTACCAGTTGAAGAAAGTGTTACGATGGCACCACCGCCTACTTTTTCCATACGTACTGCAGCTTCTTGTGAACCACGTACGAAAGCACCAACAGTTGCAGTATAGATGTTCGTTAAACCTTTTTTAGGTCTGAGTTTCATAAATTTACCATAACCGCCTACTACAGGACGGCCGTAGATCATAGCGTTAGAGACAAAGAAGTCTACTCTGTCAAAGTCTTGGTCAATCGCTTCAAACAGTGGTTTGAATTCATCAAGCTCTAATATGTTTAGTGGGTATGCTTTTGCTTTAATACCGTATTTACTTTCTAGGTCTGCAGCAATGACATCTGCAGATTCCTTGTTAGAGTTGTAAGTAAATGCGATATTTACGCCATTTTGTGCGAATTTCTCTGCTACGGCTTTACCGATACCTTTAGTTGCACCTGTGATAACAAGTGTTTTACCTTTCATATCTGACATATTACGCTCCTACGATTTTATATTTTTTCATGACGTTTTCTATATTCTTCATATTTTCAGAACTTGGTGGAACAAGTGGTAATCTGAATTCCATTGTATCTATAAGACCCGCTATGTACATCGCAGCTTTGATAGGGATAGGGTTACTTTCACAGAAAAGCACTTTGTTGATCTCAAAAAGTTCATCATTAATAGCTTTACCCATGAAAAAGTCACCTTTGAGTGCTGCATGGGCAAGTTCTGCTTTCATATCTGGCAAGAGATTGGCTGTCACAGACGTGATACCTTTTCCTCCACTGGCTAAAATAGGAAAATCGATAGCATCATCACCAGAGAATACATACAGATCAGGTACTTTAGCTAGGAGTTCAACCGTTCTTTCTATAGATCCACTCGCTTCTTTGATACCCATAATGTTCTCAACATCATCATACAGTCTTTTTACTGTATCAGGTAAAACATCTACACCTGTACGTCCTGGTACATTGTAAAGCATAAAAGGCACTTTAACTGCAGAAGCGATCGCTGTGTAGTGTTGGTAAAGTCCTTCCGGGCTTGGTTTGTTGTAGTAAGGACTTACCGAGAATATAGCATCAACACCACACGCTTCTGCATGCTTGGCAATGTCTATGGCTTCATGTGTTGCATTGCTTCCTGCACCGGCAAGGACTTTAGTCTCCGTACCTTTACAGACTTCAACAGCTATCTCAATACATCTTTTGTGCTCATCGTGACTCAGTGTAGCACTCTCACCTGTAGTACCTACAGGGCATACAGCATCTATGCCATGTACAATTTGTCTTTTGATGAGATTCGCATAGGTTGCTTCATCTAATGTACCATTTTTAAATGGTGTGATCAGTGCAGTAGTTGCACCAGTAATATAGTTACTCATGTCTCATATCCTAGTTTTTTTTCAATATCACAGTAGTTGAAAAATTGTGATCAAAATATTTTTTAGCTGTATCGCTAATATCTTTGAGTGTAATTTTATCTAATTTCTCTTCATATTCAAGTAAAGGCTGTATATTTCCTTTGACAAGGTAGTCTCCATAGAGTCCTGCCACTGAGCTTGAGCTCTCTAAAGAGTAGATGAATTCCGCTTTTGTGTTGATCTTGACTTTATCAAGTTCAGCTTGGGTAACATCACCATTTTTTATTTTTTCAAGTTCTACAAGTATCTCTTTTTCTAAGGTATCCAGAGTCGCATTGGGAGAACACATTGCCATAATGAGGAAAACACCAGGGTCTGCAAGTTCCATATTGTAACCATAGACCTGATTTGCCAATTGCTTTTCATTGACAAGTCTTTTTTCAAAACGTGAACTTTTTCCAGAACTGAGTATGTGGCTGATAGCAGAAAGTACTACCTGATCATCATGCTCATAGTTAGGAATAGCATAAGTGATAGCCAGCGTGTCAACTTGATTGCTCTCTTTATGAAGGACAGCTCTTTTTGACCCATCCACTTTAGGTTCGACAGCAGTGACTTTAGGGATCTCACGTTTATTTTTAATGTTCCCGAAATATTTTTCTGACTCGGCAAAAACTTCTTCAGGTGTGATATCACCTGCAACCACTAAAATCGCATTGCTTGGTTGATAATACCGTTGATAAAAGTCTCTAATGTCTTCGATCTTCCATGAAAGAATATCTTCCATGAAACCTATAGGAAGCCAGTGGTAAGGATGGTAGGTAAAGTGTGTATTGAAAACTCTGAAATAGAGGTAACCCATAGGATTGTTGTCTGTTCTCAGGCGTCTTTCTTCTGCAACAACATCACGCTCTTTTTGAAACTCTTCATCTGTCAATTTTAGATTATGCATGAGTTCAGAAAAGAGATCAAGACTAAGTGCAAGATTCTTGCTTGCTGTTTTAATGTAATAGTGTGTTTTATCAAAACCGGTGGCTGCATTATTTACTCCACCACGGCTTTTAACGATTGTATCAAATTCACCCTCTTTGAGTTTATCTGTAGACTTGAAAGAAAGATGCTCAAGCATATGGGCCATACCACTCTTACCCAGTACTTCGTTTCTGCTTCCGACTTTGTAGTAAATATCTGTAGTAATGACACCTGAATCGTTATCCATAGGGATGACAACGATCTGCATACCGTTGTCTAATGTTTTTGTAAAATGTTCTGGCAATGAATTGGCCATTGATACTCCTGTTGTGATCATAAGTCCGATAAGTGTAGTTTTAAATAGTTTGAGGCTTTTTAGGCTCATTTGTAATCTGCTCCGATGGCTTCGCTGATATGTTTATAACCATCTTTTTGTAAGAGTTTAATTAAACCTTCATTGATCTCTTTAATCAAAGCGGGACCTCTGTATACAAGCATACTGTAAACCTGGACTAAAGAGGCTCCGGCTTTGATACGTCTATAGGCTTCTTCTGCAGAGTCTATACCTCCTACAGAGATGAGCAGGGTTTTACCATAGAGCTCTTTACCTATGGCTTTAAAGAGTTGGTAAGATTTTTCTGTCAACAGTGCACCTGAGATACCACCGAAATCTTTGGCATGGTCTGTTAAAGAGTAGTCTATAGTGGTATTTGTAGCGATGATACCTGCCGCACCGGCTTCTACAGCTGTCTTACAAAGGATAATAGCATCTTCAGGTTCCATATCTGGAGCGATCTTAAGTAGCACGGGCTGTGTAGTGATCTCTTTTGCCATAGCAAAGATAGCATTGATAAATGACTCATTCTGTAGATCTCTCAGTCCCGGTGTATTTGGAGACGAGATATTGATCACAATGTAATCGCCATAATCTTTAAATGCTTTAAAAAGTGTTTCATAGTCATTTAATGCATCTTCTTCGGATGTTAGTTTGTTTTTACCGATGTTGATACCCATAGGGTAGTCAAAAAAGTAGAGTTTTTTAAGACGTTGCAGCATATAGTGGCTGCCTTTGTTGTTAAAGCCCATGGCATTTTGTATAGAGTTGTCTTCTATGAGTCTGAAGAGTCTCGGTTTGACATTACCATCTTGTGGAAGTGGCGTGACTGTACCAATTTCTGTAAATCCGAAACCCATAGTGGGCATGGCTGTGATGTACTGACCATTTTTGTCAAATCCTGCACCTAAACCTACAGGGTTTTGAAAAGTACGTCCAAAGATCTCCTGTTGCAGCATTGGGTGAGTCACAAAGTTCTGGTTTTTAACGAAACGCAAAAGTGTAGGGCAGTGTGCAATGGTTCTGAGTCCAAGACCGGCAACACTGTGTGCTGTTTCAGGGTCAAGTTTAAAAAGTATTTTTTTGAGGTTTTGGTAAGAAAAAAGTGGCAAAAGAGACTCCATAGTAAATTATGGACATTATAGCTAAGTATCAATAAAAATAGTGTAATGAAAAGGTAGCCCCTTGTATAGAGTCAACAGTCTTTATCTCTTGAACAATATTATAGTGATAGCTCAAATCTAGATCTATAGTATCTGTTAGATAGATAATGAAACCACTATTACCACCATAATAGAACCCGTCGGTATCTTCTAGTGAATCATCTTTGTATTTGAGTATCCCACCAGACAATCCAAGATAAGGTCTTAATTTCGGTGTACCAAAAAGTTCATCAAGGAGTATCTTATCAATTTCTACAGACAGACTTTGGTAGTCACTACTTTTAAATTCATAGGAAAAGTAAGTACGCCAGTTTAAGGTTTGTCTTCCATAGTGTAGAGAGATTGTGTTTTCTGTGTTGTTTTGGTTATTAATGTCTACTGTTTGTGCTGATACTCCAACGCCAACAAAAGGAAATTTTTCATCATCTTGAGAAAAGAGGAAGCTTAAAGTAAAAAGTAAAATTAAAATAATCTTAGCCACAATAAGCCCTTCAAGATATATAATATTATATAGTATGATATCTTGCGTTATATTAAAATTGTCTTATACCGTAGAGTCTTTGGCCAATTTCCGATAAGTCTCACATTTTTGAAGCAGAGTATTATGAGAACCTCTACAGATAATTTCTCCATCATGAAATACAAGGATAGTGTCAGCGTCTTCTATGGTACTTAACCTGTGTGCTACGGTGAAGGTGATCATTTCTGATTTGAGTTCCTGTAATGCTTTTTGTATGAGAGCTTCACTTTTATTGTCCAGTGCAGAAGTGGCTTCATCCAGGATGAGAATATCAGGATTTTTATAGAGAGCACGTGCTAAAGCTATACGTTGTCTTTGCCCTCCAGAGAGGTTGTCTCCACTCTCAGATAAAAGTGTATGGATCCCATCATCGAGTTTGTTGATAAACTCCATAGCATAGGCTTTTTCCAGAGCCTCCACAACACGTTTTTCATCTATCTTTTCTCCATAGGCAACATTGCTGGCAATAGTGTCATTGAAGATGTAGATACGCTGTGTGACATAAGATATTTTTTGATGTAAAGAGGTAAGTGTAAACTCTTTGTTGTCAGTGTTGTTGATAAGGATCTTTCCTGAAGAAGGATCGTAAAAACGTACTAGCAGATTGACCAAGGAGCTTTTACCCGCACCACTGTCACCCACCAATGCAATTGTATCTCCCTTTTTTGCTTGAAGGCTGATGTGCTTTAATGCAGGTGTATGATCGTAATTAAGTGAAACATTTTCTAAAGAGATCGTTTCAATGGTCTCTGTCAGTTCTTTGTTTCCTGAAGTAATGTCAGGTTTAGTATCAAGCAGTTCATGCATACGTGTATTGGCAGTTATGGCATCTTGTGCTTTATTGTAAAGAGATGAAAGACGTTTTATAGGATCATAGAGCATGAAGAGTGCCGTAGCAAAAGCAAAAAATGATCCTACGGTCATATGTCCATCTATAACCTCTTTCCCTCCGATGTATATAACAATACCTATTGCCACAGCACCAAGTATTTCCATAACGGGTGAGGTAAGGGCATTGGTTCTTACCTGTTTCATAATAAATCTAAAGACACTTTGATTGTCTTTTGCAAAACGTTTCTGTTCATAGGGTTGAGACGAGTGGGATTTAATGACTTCAATGTTAGAGAGTATTTCATCCAGTCTTGTCGTCATGTGAGCAGTACTTTCCTGAGACAGTTTAGAATATTTACGCATTTTCTTAGCAAGTTTGGTGAGAGGAAATATCGCTAATGGCATAATGATCAAAAAATATAATGCAAGTGTAGAGTTTTGATAAATAACATACCCTGTCAACGCAATGATAATCATTGTTTCTCTTATAAGGTCAGGAATAATATTGGCAACAACCATTTGAATACGGGCTATATCATTTGTTACACGAGAAAGTATCTCTCCTGAATGTGTTTTTCTAAAAAATTCCATATCCAGATAAGTGATATGTGATACCAGGGCATCACGAAGTTTTCTTACCACGTCTTGACCGATGTAAGAGGTGTAGTAAGTTTGTATATATCTTCCAACTCCCTTAAGTGCAAAGACACCGACTAATAAAAAAGGCATTAACAAGAGCATTTCTTTGTCTTTATTAATAAAGACATCATCAAGTACCGGTTTAATGAGTTGGGCTGTTCCGGCAGTACCGATTGCAACAGCGATCATCCCTAATATAGCAAAGAAAAACTCTCTTTTATAGCCTGCAAGATATGGAAGGTACTGTTTTAAAAGATCTTTCATTATGCTTTTTCCCAAAGTGTGCCATCAGCTGTATCCATGATAGATATACCCAAGGCTATCAGTTCATCACGTATAGCATCTGAACGTTCGAAGTTTTTTTCTTTTTTTGCTTCACTGCGTGTAAGAATAAGTGTCTCTATTTGTGATCTAAGGGCTTCATCTACACCTATTTGGAAATAAGAGAAAGGTTCTTTACCACCAAAACCAAGCAGTGTATTAATAAACTCAATGTTTGCCAAAGTCTCTTTTTTAAGGGCTTTGTCTTTTGGGTTTGTATCAAAGGCATCATTGGTTGTCGCTACCATTTCGTCTATGACTGCAAGTGCGATGGAGATATTGAGGTCATCAGCCATGGCATCAAGCAGTGCTTTTTTAAATGTTTTATTGACCGCAGAAGCTTTTCCTGGCGTGACACGCTTTTTAAGTCTGTAGAGCTTGTCCAGTCTTTTTTTGGAAGTGAGTAACTCTTCTTCAGAGAAGTTGAAATCATTTCTATAGTGTACAGAGTTGAGGTAGTAGCGTAGGACTTCTCCGTCATAAACTTTGAGTGCATCTTTGAGAAAGAAACTGTTGCCTAAAGATTTACTCATCTTTTCACCGTCTATTTGTACAAAACCGTTATGCATCCAGTACTTTGAAAGTTCATGGCCTGTGGCACAGCGGCTTTGGGCTGCTTCATTCTCATGGTGAGGGAAAAGAAGGTCAGCTCCACCACCATGAATGTCTATACTGTATTCCTCTGTACCATGTTCATGGGCAAAGTGTTTTTCTATCATCGCAGAACATTCTATGTGCCAGCCCGGACGGCCTGAAGAGAAGGGCGCATCAAAACAGATGTCTTCATTGCCTTTACATGCTTTCCAGAGTGCGAAGTCTTTAGGATTTCTCTTCTCTGTGGTATGTGCTACACGGCTTTGGTTGTCCTCATCTTCACCCACTTGGTGTGATATTTCTCCATAGTGTGTATCTTTGCTTGTGTCAAAGTAGACATCACCGGAAGCGATCACATAGGCCATGTCTTTGTCGATGAGTGTTTGTATCATGTTCTCTATGGCTTGTAGAGACTCTGTGGCTTTTGGTTCTATGTCAGCACGTTGTATGCCGATGGCTGCCATATCTTCAAGATAACGGTCGATGTAAAAAGAGGTGATCTCTTCCATACTTTTACCTGTCTCTTCCACCTTTTTAATGATCTTGTCATCAATGTCGGTAAAGTTTTTCCCCAGGGTAACTTTGTAGTTCAGGGCTTTAAGTGTACGGGAGAGTAGGTCAAAAGAGAGACTGCTTCGGGCATGCCCTAAATGCGCATCATCATACACAGTAGGCCCGCAGACATAAATGCTTACTTCTCCTTTACGGATGGGTTCAAAAGGAAGTTTTGTTTTTTGTACACTGTCGTAAATATGCATAATAATAGCTAGACCCTTGTTATATATAGTGTTGTGATTATAGCTAAAAGTAGATTAGAAGAGATTACGCGAATATCGTTGTGTAATGCTATATAATGAATCGTGAGATAGAAAATCACATATTTATATATTATTTAAATGATTAACATATAATTAACACAAAATTAACACAACTTAGTCAGAATAGTTAAAATTTTGGATAGGAAAGACTTATAAATGAGTGAAATGAAAAAGATAAAATACTCGCTGATAGCAGTTTTAGCGATGGCTTCTGCAATGCATGCAGCAGAAGATCTAGGGATAATCACTGTTGAATCTTCAACGATTGATGATAAATTTGATGCGAAAAAACTTGAAGTCTCAAACACTGTAACACTTACGGGTGAAGAAATATCAGATCATCATGCTGAAAATATAGCAGATGTGTTAAACAAGGTTCCTGGTGTGACAGTAAGAAAAAATGAGGGTGACTCAAACAAGATACATATCAGAGGTGTTGGTGCTGAAATGTATATGGGTGAAAAGCCTGGTGTTGCTATTGTTATCGATGGTGTACCTGTACAGGAAAGAGCAGGAGCTGTGAATATCGATATGGATAATATTGAAACTATTAAAGTGATCAAGGGGGGTGCTTCTTACCTTTATGGAAATGATGCTTTAGCAGGTGCGATAGTCATCACAACAAAAAGACCAAAAGCAGTAAATGAAGGTTTTGTCCTTGCTGAAGCAGGTAGTGATGGATACGAAAAATACATAGCAAACTATATGGGAAGCACTGAAAACTTTGCCTATGAAATTCAAGGTTCTTATAAAGCCAGCGATGGATGGTGGGATGAATCAGACTATTGGGCAAAATCATTTAATGGTAAATTACAATACTACATTGATGATACGAGTGATATTACATTTGGTGCAGATATCTCTAAAAGATATGAAAATGATACAGGTTCAATTACACATACTGTGAATGGGGTAAACCAGATTGTATATAATCCAAAAAGTTATGGAGAAGTAGGGTATTCAACAGATTACGATATTGATCTTGATAAATATTTTTTAACCTATTCAAAAGATTTTGCAAACAATTCAAATTTCATGGCTCAGATCTATAGATATGAAGATAAAACAACCAATAAGAATGGGGCATATGATAACCCAGATATAGACAGTGGTCTTTTAAGAGATGATCATCTATATGATGCATATGCAAAGACGACTCAAGATGGTTTTAAGTCTGAATATAGACAAGATGGTGAGAAGCTGGCGTATATGCTTGGGCTGGATATCGCCAGAAATGAAGAAGATCAAAATACTAAATATAGAGTAGATTATACAGATAGAAGAGGTAATCAATTCTTTATTGGAGATGTCAATAGTGACACTAACTTTAATGAGGATATTGACGCTTTTTATGGGGAACTTAAATATCAGATAAATGATAAATTGATCACTACTTTCAATGTAAGATATGATCATATGGAGTATGATTATACCAATAAGCTTACGCCTGCTACTTGGGATAAAGATTTTGATGAGATGTCATATAGAGCAGGGGCAACCTATAAGCTGGAAGAAAACTCTATTTTCTATGCAAGTTTTTCAACAGGTTTTAGGGTACCGACTATCGATCAGCTATATGCTGATGATATTTTATCAGGTAGATATGATTATCAAAATAATCCGAATATAGATACGGAAAAAACATATAATTATGAACTCGGATACAGAGGTCAACACGGTTTCTTAACCTATGACATATCTATCTTTCAACTTGAAAGAGATGACATGATCACAAGAAATGGTGGTAATTATGTTGGTGATACAGCGAGTCCTATCATGTATGGTAACTTTGCAGATGCAAGAAATAGAGGACTTGAATTAAGTGCCAATACAGATAAGTCTAAAGAGTTCTCTTTTGAACTGGGTTATGCTTATTTGGATGCAGAATATAGAAGATATGATGAGTACAACTTGATCTTAAATGATCCAAATACGGGTGATGATTATGTCGAAGATACTTATGATCTATCGGGAAATACGGTACCAAGAACGTCAAAACATACGGTTAACTTTGAAGGTAATTATAGAGTTACTCCAAACTGGATGCTGACTGCTGACTTCATGTACCGATCAAGTCAATATGCAGATGAGTTAAATGCGATTAAACTTGGTGGGTATTCTGTGACTAACTTCAGAACCAAATACAATACGAATCTATACGGATTTGATACGGAGTTTTATGGAAAAATCGAGAATGCTTTCGATAAACAATACTTTATGATGCCACGTGCAACAGGTGATAGAAATGATGATGGTGTATATAACATAGGTGACATGGGACTCACTGTAAATCCTGGTCGTACAGTACTTATGGGCTTAAGTGTTAAATTTTAAAGGAAAAATAGATGGTAGAGTTCAAGGAAAATAGAGACAGGAACGACATATACGGTATGCCCGTATTAGGATTTTTGTTTAAAAATCAAACATTTATGATGGTGTTGAAGATAGTTGTTCTCGCTCTGTTCATCTATGGTGTATATATGGGATTTGCTGATCCCGGAACAGAAAATATCTTTACC
>NZ_JBFFOH010000031.1:0-22181 GCF_041562805.1 Sulfurovum sp.
ACAGACCTGATCATTATAGATGAGATCTCTATGGTGAGTACAGACTTGATGGATATGATAGCGTACAGACTGAACAACTACGGATACTTTGGGAAAGTACTTTTTGTGGGAGATTTCTTTCAGTTACCACCTGTCCAAAAACAGAACGGTAGAAACGATGTCTTTGGAGAGAAACTCTATGCTTTTGAGAGTATGGCATGGGAACGTTTTGAACTGATGGTCATAGAACTCACCAAGATGAAACGTACCACAGATGCAGAGTTTACACATATACTCTCCAAAGTACGTAAAGGGCAATGTGACGAGGAAGTCGTACGTTATATGACAAAACTTTGGAATACAGAAGGTATGAAAAAAGATCCTACATATCTATATGGGCGTAACCTTGAAGTGGAACAGACCAACAGAGCAAAGATCAATGAACTAGATACGGAAGAGACCATTCTATTTGCAAACGTAGAGATGTTTGGCTCTGTGCATGAGAAGAAACTCGCTGGCTGGAAAAATATGCTGCCTATCTCAGAACATCTTACGCTTAAAGAAGGTGTACCTATACTTTTTACCGTAAACAAATGGGGTAAGTTCGTCAATGGTGAGAGAGGTATACTCAGAAAGATAGAAGAAAACCATCTGATCGTGGAAAAAGAAGAAGAGTTTGTTCGTGTGGAAAGACATGAATTTGATCTTGTTGATATGCTGGTAAAAGAAGATGGTACAGTAGAGTCGATGTCACTTGCCACACTTTCACAGTTTCCTCTAAAATTGGCTTACGCAGTTACCATACACAAGTCTCAGGGAATGAGTATAGATAATCTTGTGTGTAATGTAGACAACATATTTGCACCAAGCCAGTTTTATGTAGCCATATCACGTGCTATAAATCCTAAACATTTAAAGATAGATTTTAATAGAGGTGATCTAACACAGTATTTACAAAGAGTCATTAATGTAGATCCGCGTGTGGTGAATTATTATAGGAGTCTGGTTACTTCGTAACGATACTTATGTATCCTGCAGGTTTGATATGTAGTATACTTTCCTGGATGGTTACAACATCCCCATCCAACTCTACAAAGTTGAAATCATTTTCCAGATCTATAGTCATTTCTTGTACCTCTCCATAAAAACTTCCAAACTTCTTGATAAAACCTGCAGGCGTAAAGATAAAAAAACGTTGTGAACTTAAAAGCATAAATGGTGTCATGATGAGGTGTATAGGCAGGAGTAAAAGGGAAGCAAGTACATACTTGAACATGCTTCCCTTCAATACACCAAAACGCAGTGTTTCAGAAAGAAAGATGTGTTGTAGATCACCCATGTTTCCAGCTGAGAAAAGAAAAACTTCCTCATTGAGTGTAAAGTAGTGATGTTTTTGGGTTTGAAGTGTTTCCCCATTTGCTAAGGCATCCAGTAGTTTTTCCATTTTTGGGACTTTATGAAGTTTAGCAACCACATTGAAAGAACCTACCGGATTTAAGATGAATGCAGCTGAGTGTTGTATGCTTTGTAATGCTTTGATCACACGTCTGATAGTGCCATCTCCACCAGAGATAATGATATAGTTATATGTTTCTATCTTTGGATGTGATTGGAGCGCAGAAGCTTCTATGGACGTTATATTGAGGGTAGCATGTTGTATTGTCTTACCTATAGAAAGAATACGCATTATGGTCCTTATATATATTAGATATAATTATATCCATGAAACTTGAAAATGAAGATGCGCTTGATAACCTTATTATTTGCCAGAAGTGTTCTACACTACATGAGGAAGTACCTATAAAAGATGGTACTAAAGCATGCTGTTCTGAATGTGGGGCTATACTCTATAGCTATGACAGTAAACGTATAGATCATGGTTTGGCATTGAGTATTACAGGGTTTATCTTTTTTGTTCTGGCAAATGTTTTTCCTTTGGTACAAATACAGATACTGGGACATGAACAGTTTATTACGATTCCTAAAACTATTTTTTCTTTGTTTGATAGTGGGTTTTACATTGTAGGGATCATTTGTGCTTTTCTGATCTTTATCTTTCCTTTGATGATATTTATGATCAATATACTTCTTTTTATCCTTTTAAAAATCAAACGTGGTGAAAAATGGACAAAAGATTTGCTTATCTTGCTCTCTCATATTACTCCTTGGAGTATGACGGATATTTTTCTTATCAGTATACTTGTGGCACTTGTTAAACTCATAGGTTATGCTCAGATACATATGGGTATTGCATTTTGGGCATTAATGGTATTTGTACTTATTGATTTATATATAGTGAAAAGTATACAGCTCTCTGAATTGTGGATGTTGAGAAAAAGAATCCTGGTAAATAAGGATACTCAATGA
Organism: Sulfurovum sp.; assembly: GCF_041562805.1. Taxonomy (GTDB): domain Bacteria; phylum Campylobacterota; class Campylobacteria; order Campylobacterales; family Sulfurovaceae; genus Sulfurovum. The sequence continues at coordinate 2,347 of NZ_JBFFOH010000031.1, forward strand.
TAGAGATCGATGAAGATAAACTTATAAGATGTACGGTATGCGAAGCAGTAAATATAGATAAAGGTGAAGAGAACACTTGTCGTCGTTGTGGTTCTGCTATCTATAAGGATAGAAGTTTTAGTACAGAAAAAAGTTGGGCATTTCTTATTACAGCTATAATAGCATACATCCCTGCAAACCTTTATCCTATGCTCATCACTAAACAGTTCGGGACAGAAGAGGGGAATACACTCATGGGAGGTGTAGTGATGTTATGGGAACATGAATCATATCCTATAGCTATGATCATCTTTGTTGCATCCATTCTCATACCGGTGTTAAAGTTCCTTGTCTTGATTTATCTGTTAATTAGTGTAAAATACCCCATAGGGAAAGATAAAAAAGCAAATAAGCATAAATTGTATTATATGACAGAAGTTATTGGTCCATGGTCGATGATAGATGTTTTTGTGGTGGCTATACTCGCAGCATTGATCCATTTGGCCAATATCGAGATCATTGCTGGAACCGCTGCGACTGCTTTTGCTATTTCTGTGTTTTTTACACTTTTAGCAGCACATGCTTTTGATGAACGTCTTATTAAGGAAAATAAATAAATGGCAAAACAGATACCTCACATAGAAGAATCCAGTAAATTTAATCTTCTTACTTCCATATGGATAGTACCTTTCATAGCACTCATCATTGCAGGCTGGTTGGCATATCAGTATTTCGCTGATCTTGGACCGGAAGTCAGAATTGTTTTTCCTAAAAATGAAGGTTTGATAGCTGGACAGAGTCAGGTAAAGTTTAGGAATGTGCCAGTGGGGAAAGTGACAAAGATCCTTATTACCGAGGACACTAAGGGTGTTGTTGTTGTCGTACGTATGATCAAAGATGCTGAGCCGTATATGACAGAACGTGCAAAGTTTTGGATAGTGAAACCTGAAGTGGGTCTCTCCGGTGTTAGTGGATTAGATACCCTTATTTCAGGAACATACATTGATGTATTTTCTGAAAAGGGGGGTACATATAAGAAAGAACATATTGGATTGACTCAACCCTATCGTAATATTAGAGGAGGTGATTATTTTCATTTAAGCTCTTTGAACGGGGACAATGTAGTGGTTGGTACACCTGTTTATTATAAAAACCTAAAAGTAGGACAAGTAGAATATCTAAATCTTAGTTTAGATAATAAAAGTATAGATATTATTGTGTTTATCGATAAGAAATACGTACCTCATGTGCATGAAGATTCTAAGTTTTGGACACAAAATATAATGAGTGTTGATTTTTCAAAAGGTAGTCTTGAAGTCAATATCGCACCTTTACATACTATGTTGCAAGGGGGGATCGTCTTATCCTCTTCAGGAGAAGATAAGAACAGACCAGTATCGCCAAAACATGTATTTCCTCTTTATAAAAATAAAACCCAGGCTGACAGCAAAAGAATAGTAACCGATAGTATACCTATGAAAAAATTTATGTTACATACTCAAGGTTCTATTGCTAATTTAAAAATAAATTCAGCAGTACGTTATAATGGATTTGACATTGGAGAGGTCGAAGAGATTGAACTCTCTTATGACAAAAAGACACATCAAATGTTAGGTAAGGTACTCATCGAACTTGACACATCACTCTTTAAAGATCCTAATGATATCAATAGTACAGGGGAAACAAATTTGTATCAGGCTGTCGAAGAGGGCTTACGAGCAAAGATATCTCCACTTGATCCAATAACCGGTATGCTTTTTGTTGATCTGACCTTTGCACACAATGACGGAAATGCAAGTATAAAGAAAGTAGGTAAATATGCATTATTCCCAACAACGGAAAATGCTGACATCAGTGTCATGCACAGTTTGTCAAGCATACTTGAAAAAATCAATAAGTTGCCTTTAGAAGAATTATTCGCATCTATACAAAAAGTGGTAGAAGAGAGTGAAAAACCTATAGCAAATGCAAATGTTTTATTGGAAGATTTACAAAAGACGGTTACAAACCTCAATACCCTAACAAGCAAAGATTCATTTAAAGTTTTACCGGATGAATTACATAAAGCGATCAAAGAGATAACACGTACGATGAAAGATACACAAACGGTTGTTAAAACCTACGATAGTAACTCTCTTGTTAAAGAACAATTAACACAAACACTTGAGATACTGAGTAAAACATCTCAAGAGATGCAAATGTTCCTAAGAATGCTTAATAGAAAACCAAATTCACTTATCTTTGGAGATAACTAATGTCAAGATTTACAACAACTATTAAAATGAAAACACTTTTTATGATCATTGTACTATTGGGACTTAGCGGATGTGTGGCATCAAGCAATTATTATGTACTTTCAGTAGCCCCTCAACCTACAACAGTCTATGCCAATAACAATAGGACCATTGGGGTAGAAAAAGTGACTGTGCCTGAATACCTTTATAAAAGAGAAATAGCTGTGGCAAAAACATCAAGTCAGATCACTCTGTTGAGCGGAGCAGTATGGGGCGAAGACCTGGATACAGGACTTACACAGAGACTCATCAGTTTTTTACAGAAAAAGTTTAAACAGCCAAGTGTATATGCCTATCCATGGGGCATAGATAGACAACCAAGCGTAAAAGTGAATGTAGCGATCACCCGTTTTATCGCACAGGGTGACAAAGTGTACCTTGATGCAAACTGGGAAGTGATGAATGTCAGTACACATAAACGTAAAGCAAAACTTTTTAGTACGTCTGTCTCTACCGGTAGTGATGCCGCTAGTATCGTAGATGCTATGGACAAAGCATTTGGTAAACTCGAAGAAGATGTAGCGAGAGGGATGAAGGGGATTTAATACTTCTTCTACTTCTCTGTGTATCCTTTGAATCAGTGCTTAATGTTTCTTCTTAGAGCACTTTAAATATTTTACTTCCTCATTTCATTTCACTTTCTCATAGATATCCTTATCTAATTTTAAATATAAACATACTATACTTCTTTTAATTGACCGACGGTCAGTCATAAAAAGGAATGCTATGGCAATTATCGTAAACAAAGAAGAAAAACGTAGAAATATTGCGCTTTCATGCAGAGAGTTACTCCTCGAACAGGGGATCAATTCTTTAACTATATCTCAGATAGCAAAAACAGCGGGTGTGGGTAAAGGAACGATCTATGAGTATTTTGAAAACAAAGAAGACATTGTTTTTGAAATCATAACAACGTTCATTGCGGAACATGAAAAAAAGTTATTGGACATAGTAGCAGAATCTACTACAACTAAAGAAAAACTGTTTCATTTTTTTTATCTTCTATTTGAAAGTGAATTGGCAAGAAAACAACTAAAAGTCTATAAAGAGTTTCTTGCTATTTCACTCTCTAACGAACCAAAAGAAATGCTTCTTTTTAGTGAAGAATGTCAAAGTAAATTTTCCATTATTCTAAACCAAATTTTAGAAGCAGGAAAAACGTCAGGTGAGATAGAAGAACATAAGCTGATATCTGAAAGTTCTTTAATGTTATTTGCCACAGGTTTAGTAGTGGATTCACGTTTAGAGTCATGTGATATTGAAAAAGAGATTCATATATTTCTAGACATGCTGTTGCCATCAACTGAGAAGGGGGTATAGATGAAAATATTATTAGGATTGTTTTTACCTTTATTTGTGTTCGCACAAAGTTACGGATTAAGGACATTGGTAGATCATGCCAATAAAGAAAATGCATTGATCAAAGCAAAAGAGATCAGTATTAAGGCAACACAAGAGAGAGTAGAAGCAGCAAAAAGTGCTTATTGGCCAACTGTTGATGTAGGTGCAAGTCACAGTTCTCTATCTCCTAACAGTGTTGTCAGTCCAGGTGAAACTTCGTCAGCGTTTGCAACGATAAGTGTGGATCTTTATGATGGTGGTAGAAAAAGTGCAGTACTTCGCGGTAAACAGTATGAACATGAGGCATCTCTTTTTGAAAAAATTGCCTTTGAAAAGAGTGTCACGCTTGACATAGTACGTCACTATTATGGAATACAAAAACTAAAAGCAACTTTACAGGCTTTGGAAGAACGTTCTACTGAACTAAAAGCGCAGATAAAACGTGTAAAGAAGTTTAAAGGAGCAGGGCTTTCTACACAAGAAGAGGTAGATAAACTTCAAGCAGAGTATGACAGTAATAATTACACAATGGCCAATACCACACTGGAACTTTTAAGAAGTGAAAAAAATCTACAGCTTCTTAGTGGCTTGCCTGTAAAACAATTAAAAAAGAATTATTTTCAAGAACCTAAAAATGTACAATTTGAAATTTTTGAAAACATTAAAATGCTCCAAGCCAATGCCAATGCAGTAGGAGAGAATGCTAGTGTTATCAGTGCAGGATACAAACCCCAGGTCAATGTCTCTGATACGTATCATGAATCACATTTTGATGATACTGTCTCTATGCCAGGGTTTGAAGGAGATGGATTATTGTTAGATCATCAAAATAAAGTGATGCTTTCAGTCAACATGCGTCTTTTTGATAATGGTCGAATGTCTAAAGAGAGTGAAGCAGTGAAGTATCAGAAGCTGGCTTTGCTTTCAGAGATCGAATATGCAGAGGATGAACAAGAAATGAACTTTAATTTATCAGAAAAAAGTTTAGAGACTATACGTTCAAGACTTAAAAGTGCAAAAAGTGCTTTACGTGCCGCAAAAAGTACCTATGATGTACTTAAAGAAAAATTTGAAGTAGGTTTAGTTGATAATATTGCCTTCCTTGATGCACTTAGTCAAAAAACACAGGCACAAGCACGATATAAAGAGACACTTTATGACTATGAGATCGGTAAATCGATCTATTATTATTATGCAGGGAAAGACCCAAAGGAGTTTATTAGATGAAAAAGATCGTATTTTTATTATTTATGGCATTGCAGTTGAATGCAGAGGAGATCTACGCAACATTTGATATCGAAGCACAAAAGAGTGCGTCTTTAGCATTTAGCAGCAGTGGGATCATAGAAAAAATGAATGTTGATATTGGTTCAACAGTGAAAAAAGATGAGCTTTTGGCAGAATTACTAAATGATGATATAAAAGCGATGGTAGAGGTTTCAACAGTTGCTTTAAAATATGCACAAAGTGATTATGAAAGACAAAAAAAGGTTCAACAGCACATTAATGAATCACTATTTGACAGTTTTGCCTACAAATATGATAATGCAAAAGTGCAGCTGCGGTATCAAGAGTCACTTTTAGCTAAAACCTATTTACGTGCTCCCTTTGATGGTATTATCACTGCAAAAAGAGTTGAAGTAGGTGATGTGGTCAGTGGCCAAATGATCACAGAGGTCTTTGATATTCAAAGTTTGAAAGAACGGAAGCTTGTCTTGAAATTTGATCAAAAATATCATCAAAAAGTAAAAGTTGGTGATACCTTCAACTACAAAGTTGATGGTGATGATAGCACTTATTCAGGAACCATTTACAAAATATATCCAACCATTGATTCGAAATCACGAAAAATGTTAGCTGAAGTGATAGCTGAGCATTTCCCTGTAGGACTCTTTGGTGATGGATACATCACAACAAAGTAGGGAAATATGTATAAATTTGCCATAAACAGACCCATAACAACATTGATGGGAGTATTTTCATTTATTGTCTTTGGATTGATGTCTTATACAACTATGCCTGTGAACCTTTTCCCAAATGTGGACTTTCCTGTTGTAACCATTCAAACCAATTACAATGGTGCTGATGCAAGTACAGTGGAGACCAAAGTAACTGATAAACTTGAAGAAGCGATCAGTGGTATTGATGGGATTGATAAGTTAATGTCAACTTCTTATGAAGGATTTTCTTCAGTGGTCGTACAGTTTGAACTTTTTAAAAATATCGATGAAGCGACCAATGACGTACGTGACAAGATAGGTTCAGTGATCCTGCCAAATGAAGTTGAGAAACCTATCGTGAAAAAATTGGGTGCAACCGGAGCGGTGATCAACCTTTTTATTGCTACAAAAACGGCTGATGTTACGGCACTTATGAGAATATCAGATGAAAAGATCAAGCCCATACTACAACGTATCCAAGGTGTGGGTGAAGTCAATATTATCGGGTATCAAGATAGAGAAATTCGAATTTATGTCGATCCCTTTAAACTTAATAAATATGAGCTGACAGCACTGGATGTTCAAAATATTGTTGCGTCACAAAATATAAATCAGGGTGCTGGTAAGCTTATCAGTGAGCAAAAAGAGACCATTATTAAAGTCAAAGCAGATGCTATCAGTGTTGAGGATCTTCAAGCATTGGTACTTAAGCCTGGAGTTAAACTTAAAGATGTTGCAAGAGTGGAAGATGGTCTAAGTGACAGTAGCAGCTACTCTACTTACAATGGTAATCAAGGTGTAATGTTGGAAGTAAAAAAGATCTCTGGTGAAAATGTACTCAATATCATCAAAGGTGTTAAAAATGTAATGCCACGTCTTGAAACAATTGCTGGTGAGGACTACACTCTGCAACTGCTTCAAGATCAAAGCGATAAGATCATGGTCAATATCGATAATGTAACATTTGACCTTATCTACGGATCTATCTTGGCGATCATCATTGTCTTTTTCTTCCTTCGAAATGTGACAGCTACACTTGTATCAGCACTTGCCATTCCTACCTCTATTATTGGTACATTTGCCATTATTGACTGGATGGGATATGACTTAAATAAACTTACTCTTATAGGACTAACACTGGCAATTGGTATCTTTATTGATGATGCTATCGTTGTCATTGAAAATATTACCAAAAAGATGGAAGAAGGAATGGAACCTTTTAAAGCATCATTTGAGGGGATAAAAGAGGTTGCATTTTCTATTTTGGCGATCTCATCGGTCTTACTTGCAGTTTTTATACCTGTGGCATTTATGGATGGTATCGTGGGGATGTTCTTTAATTCTTTTGCCATGACAGTAGCTTCGGGTGTTGTACTTTCCTATCTGGTAGCAGTGATGTTTATCCCTACTGTTGGAGCACGGGTTTTAAGTGCGAAGCAGAGCAAATTTTTTCATATGACTGAGCCGTTTTTTGTAGGGCTGGATAAAACTTATGTAGCCATACTTAAACCATTGATACGTTTTAAGTGGATCACTCTTATAGTGACGATCGGGTTGCTGGTTGCCTCAACCAAGCTTTCTACAGGTATGGATTTTGTTCCGATGGAAGACAACAGTGAGTTTCAAGTATTTACTAAAGCACCTGTAGGAACAAGTTTAGAAGAGATGAAGAAAAAAATGAAGCCTATGCTTAAGAAAATGGAGGGTGATGAGAATATAGAGTATTCTGTATTGTCCATTGGGTATAACAGTGCCAAGGAGATCCATAAAGCTAAGATCTATGCGAAGCTTAAACCAGTAGCTAAGCGTAGCATCTCACAAGAAGATGTAGTACAACACTATACCAATGAATTTAAAACCATCAATGATATGGTTGTAACCGTTGAAGAAGTTGCACCATTTGATACGGGAGCAAGTAATGCTCCTGTACAGATCGTTGTCACAGGGGCTGATCTTGATGTCCTTAACAAGACCACGCAAAAGTTGATGGATCTGCTTAAAGAGACGCAAGGTGTAGTAGGTATAGATAGAGATTATGAAAGTGGTAAACCAGAGATCAAGGTAGATATATTAAGAGAAAATGCACAGCGTGCCGGTGTCAGTGCCAATGAATTAGCAGGTATTCTCTCCAGTGCGTACTCCAGTGATAGAGCTATATCATATTATGAAGAGAATGGACGTGAGTTTGACATTACCTTGCGTTTTGAAGATCAATACCGTAACAGCATTAATGATATCAAAAAATTGCAGGTTAAAAACAGTGATGGCGAGTTTGTCTCACTTGAAGGGTTGATCAGTTTTGAAGAAGATACAGGAACGTCATCTATTAACCGTTTTGACCGTGAAAGAAAAGTAATGGTAACAACAGGGATCTATGAGACCAGTTTGGATGTTGTCATGAAAGTTGTGGATGATAATATAGGAGAAATACTGCCTGCAGGATATAACTACCGATATACGGGAGATATTGAAAATATGGCTGATACCAATGCAGCATTTGGTGGAGCAGTTTTACTTGCGGTGATCTTGATCTATCTGATCTTGGCAGCATTATATGAGTCTCTCATCCAGCCGTTGATCATTATGGTTGCAATGCCACTTTCATTTACGGGTGTGATCGTCGCACTCTATTTGACTGGAAATAACTTCAGTCTTTTCGTTATGATCGGGATTATTCTCTTACTTGGTATGGTAGGTAAAAATGCGATCCTGGTCGTTGACTTTGCCAATCATGCGATCAAAGAAGGGAAAGAGGTGAATGAAGCGATTTTAGAAGCCGGTGAGAAAAGACTTCGTCCTATTCTCATGACAACCTTTGCAATGATCGGTGCAATGCTTCCTTTGGCATTTGGTACAGGGGCAGGGCATGAGAGTAATGCACCAATGGCACTAGCGATCATCGGAGGACTTATAAGTTCAACGATCTTAACCCTTTTAGTAGTTCCTGCTATTTATCGAATCATGTACCCAATGGATGCATGGCTTAGAAAATGGTATGAAAAAGGTGAAGTATAATGTTATTGTGTAAACTATTAGTATTCAAGAGAATAATCAGCAAAGCCTATAATTACCATGATAAAATACAGAAAAGAGTTGATACTATGACAGACCAATAAAAAAAATCAGGGATATACATGCATAATAAATTAGAAAACCTTATGGGAAAGATGGGAGCATTTATCTATGATAATCCTTTGAAAGTGATTGTAGTTGTTCTCATACTCTTAGCTTTTCCTCTCTCTCATGTACCACAGATAAAGATGGATACATCGACTGAGGGATTCATGCATGATGATGATCCTGTACTGTTGGAATATAATGAGTTCCGAGCACAGTTCGGACGTGATGAACGTGTTATTGTTGCACTGAAAAGTGATGATATCTTTACACTGAAGTTTTTTGAAACACTTAAATCTATGCACGATGAGATAGAGTCAACCGTACCTTTTGTTGATGACATTACATCACTCTACAATGTAAGAAATACCAGAGGTGATGGCGATCAACTTATTACAGATGATCTATTAGAACCTTTTCCTACTACTCAAGAAGAAGTGAATTCCATTAAAGAGCGTGCACTTGCATCACACTTTTATAAAGACCTTTTTATAAGTAAAGATGGAAAGATGACTACGATGGTCATTGAAACTGATGCCTATTCTCATGAAGGTGAGAAAGAAGTGTCTGATGTAGATGCATTTGATGAAGGATTTGGAGACGAAGTAGAAAATACGACAGAAGAAAGCAAAGACAGACCTTTTTTAACGGATAAAGAAAATGCACAGCTTGTTTCGGCTGTGTTAGCAATAGTCCAAAAGTATAAACAAGAGGGTATAGAAATGTATATGGCAGGTTCTCCTTCTGTGAACCATGCACTCAAATCGCAGATGCAAGCAGACATGCAAAAGTTTATGCGTATCACTTTTCTCATCATACTTGTATTCTTATTTGTGATGTTTAGACGTGCTTCTGCAGTATTTTATCCGCTTATTGTGATCATACTTTCTTTACTTGCAACAGTGGGTACTATGGCATGGAGTGGTGTGGCATTTAAACTCCCTACACAGATAGTTCCATCGCTTCTTCTTGCTGTGAGTATCGGTGCGACAGTGCACATTCTTTCTATCTTTTTTGATAAATTCAATACCACCGGAGAGAAGAGAGAAGCCATACAATATACCTTGGGACACTCTGGTTTGGCTATTGCTATGACCTCTGTGACAACTGCTATAGGAGTAGGATCATTTTCTGGTTCTCAAGTAGCACCTATTTCAGATCTAGGGATGTTTGCTTCACTTGGAGTCATGATCTCACTCTTTTTGACCCTTACACTGCTGCCTGCACTTTTAAGTATCACTAAAATGAAACAAAAGGTCAAAACGGAAGCAGGTAAATTGGACAGGTTCATGAAAAGACTTGCTGTTATTCCTGTAAAACATTATAGAAGTATCATAGCATTGAGTGCTGTATTGGTTGTAGTGGCTTTGTTTGCGGCAACAAAGATTGAACTTTCTCATAATCCATTGAAATGGTTTCAGCCTGACAGTTATGACCGAGTTTCTACAGAAGTGATAGATGAAGCGTTAAATGGTTCAGTCACCATTGAACTTATTATAGATACACAAAAAGAGAATGGTTGGAATGATCCTGTAAGGTTGAAGAAATTAAACAAACTCTCTAAAGAGATGGAACAGTATGTAGATAACTATACACATATTGGTAAAGTGGTTTCTCTCGCAACTATAGTCAATGAAACGAACAGAGCTTTGCATGAAAACAGAGAAGAGTACTACACCATACCAGACAATGCTGACCTGGTTTCTCAAGAGTTGTTGCTGTTTGAAAATTCCGGTTCTGATGACCTTGAAGATGTGGTAGACAGCCAGTTCTCCAAAGCAAGGATAAGCATCAAGCTTCCATGGACTGATGCAGTACGGGCTACTAAAGTTCTAGGCTATGTAAAAGAGGTGGCAACAAAAACGTTTCCGGAGGATAAGGTTATAACCACAGGAATGATCCCTTTGCTTATTAACACTTTTTCTCACGCTGTAAGTTCATCTGTGACAAGTTATTTTATCGCCTTTGTCGGTATCTCTCTGATGATGATGTTTATTCTCGGATCTGTACGTATAGGTCTTCTAAGTATGATTCCAAATCTTACGCCTATCATTTTGGGATTACTACTGATGTATTACGTTCGTATACCACTGGATATGTTCACCTTACTCATTGGTTCCATAGCCATAGGGCTTGCCGTAGATGACACTATCCATTTTCTACACAATTTTAGAAGATACTATCTAGAGAGTGGAGACAGTGCCAAAGCCATTGAACAGACATTCTTTACTACAGGTAAAGCTATGGTGATCACCACGATCGTATTGTCATTAGGTTTTTACGCGTATATGATGGCAAATATGATCTCGGTACAGAACTTTGGTTTATTAACCGGTTCGGTGATCATTTTAGCACTACTGGCTGACCTGTTACTCGCACCTGCACTCATGATAGTAGTTGCTAAACGCGGCTGGATAAAATAATTAAAGGAAAACAGATGACTACAAAACAATTATTACTGACACTTACTTTAGGCGTATCACTTATAACAACAAATCTACTTGCGGACGATTTAAAAGCAAGAGCCATTATGGAAAAAGTGGATGCCCGAGATGATGGTAAAACACTTGAACAGGATATGCTTATGGTCCTTATCGATAAAAATGGTAAGAAACGAAATAGAGATATTAAATCTTACGGAAAAGATTTTGGAGAAGATGAACATCGTATCATGTTCTTTAAAAGTCCTGCAGATGTAAAAAACACCGCTTTTTTGACCTATGATTATGATGATGCAAGTAAAGATGATGATCAGTGGTTGTATCTTCCTGCACTTAAAAAAGTAAAACGTATTCCTACATCAGATAAAAGTTCCAGTTTTATGGGCTCGGATTTTTCTTATTTTGACATGACAGATAGAGATATCGAAGATTATGATTTTAAATTGCTCAAAGAGACAGAAGTTCGTGGTAACAAAGCATGGATGATAGAAGCTATACCCCGCAGTGAGAAAACGATTAAAGAGTCTGGATATACAAAAACCATAGCCCTTGTGAGACAAGATAACTATATGGTAGTACGTTCCATAGGATTTATGAAAAGTAATAAGAAGAAATATCTTGATGTGGTACGTTTGCACCAGGAAAAAGGGGTATGGCTTGCAGATGAAATGACGATGACAACCAAGAAAGGCAAAAGTACAGTGCACAAGACTATCTTGAAGTTCAGTCATATAAAACTCAATAAACCTATAGATGACAGTATGTTTACCACACGTCGACTTGAAAAGGGGATGTAAGTTGTATAGGAATCATTTATCTGTTTTTACTTTGATAGCCTTGTTGAGTTTTTACGCTCATGCCGATGAGGTAGATGAAGCAATGGGTGGATTTGATGATGATCCTGTGTCTGTTACCCAAGAGAAGAGTACTGAAGATGCATTATTGGATGGTTTTGATGATACATCAGTGACTGCTGCAGATGAGCAAAAGAGTGCAGAGGATGAGTTATTTGATGGCTTTGAGGATGATGCTTCAACCAGTACTGAAATAGATGATGAAACCAGCAGTTTTGTACCTGGACTTACAGGAAAATTAACACAACAGATAGCCTATTCTTTTGATAATGATAAACCCCATGATAATATCTCCTCATTTAAAAGTTCACTATTATTAGACTATGAACATAAATTTGAAAATGGTTTTAAGTTCAAAGCAAATGCCAAAGCTTATTATGATGCGATCTATGACATCAAAGGAAGTGAAAAATTTGTTCAAGATGAGTTAGATGAACTTAGAAGTGAAGTAGAGTTGTTTGATGCCTACATAGAAGGAAAGATCACCGATAACTTTGACATGAAACTAGGACGCCAAGTCGTTGTATGGGGACGTAGTGATACCATAAGGGTAACGGATGTCCTTAATCCTTTAGATAAACGCCGTCCAGGTATGGTAGATATAGAAGATCTTCGTCTACCTGTGGCTATGGCTAAATTTGATTATTTCATAGGTGACTGGCGTGTGACACCTATTGCTATATTGGAACAACGTTTTTCAAAAAAACCTCCATTTGGCTCTATTTTTTACCCTCTACCTTTTGCTGCACCTGATGACAAAGACTATTCCGATGTCACGTATGCGCTTTCTGTAGGAGGAGAGTTCCCCGGATGGGATGTGAATTTTTATGCGGCACGCATACATGATGATGAAGGTCATGTGGTTGACCCATTAACCCCGAGTGTACATCATGATAAGGTGAATATGTTTGGTACAGCACTTAATGTACTTAGTGGATCTTGGCTTTTTAAAACAGAACTGGCTTATTTTAATGGACTTAAATACACTACAGTACCGGATAAAAGTTTCAATAGAACAGATCTGCTTTTGGGTGTGGAATATAATGGCATAGCAGATACACTTATTTCTTACGATTGGGTACATAGAAGTCTTGAGGAGCATGATGAGAGATTACTTAATGAACTTAACCCGTTAAACAAACACAGTTACCAACATGCATTTCGTGTAAGCTCTGATTTTATGAATGATTCACTGACTGCCAATTATCTCCTATCGCTTAATGGAGAGAAACTCGATGAAGGTGGTTTCCAGCGAGCTTGGGTAAAGTATGAACTGGGTGAAGGAATCAATACGAATATAGGTGTGGTTGATTACATAGGTGGGTCTTTAGTTTTTGATGAATATGAAGATAATGATATGATATTTGCAGATATCGCTTATAGCTTTTAATTATGCTACAATACTTTAAATAATTTATATTATACATGCAAGGAAGCTTATGTTCTTGAGTTCTCATATTAAAATGATATTGTTATCTACTTGTATAGGAACTGTAACAATGCTTCATGCAGAAGTAGAAACCCATCCTTTTGAAATAGAATCAGGTATGGTTATTTATCAGATCAGTGGTGGGGCTCAACTTACTCCGGAAACTAATCTAAGTATAAAAGGTAATGCAAAGTTACGTTTTAAAGAGTGGGGTGAGATTAAACTCGAAGAAGAGAGTGGAGTAGTATTGACTACGGGATCCATAAAACATAAACAACATGTAAAAAGATTTGAAAAACAGACAAAAGAGACAGTCATTACTGCTGATTATGAAAATGAACAACTTTTGGAACGTAAAAAAGTTCCAAGTGATAATAATACACAAGATGAAACAGATTGTTTGGTGAAAACAGGGCAAGAGCTTGTTGCAGGAATTCTTTGTGATGTCTGGGAAGGTCCAGGTGTAAAGAAGTGTATCTATAAAAATATTGTGCTTAAGTTAGAATCTCATGTCCTAGATGTTTCGTATGCAAGAGTAGCAACCAAAGCAGTCTTTGATATTAATACGTCTGATGAAGCGTGTGAAGTACCTGACTATCCTGTACAAGAGTTTGCACTCTTTAAAAATAATATTCAAACCAAGAATGCATATAAAACTGAAAATTTTTGTAAAGTCTTGAAAGATACCACTTATGATATAAATGAACAAAATGCAAGTTATCGCGCCAATAACATAAGGGATGTAGAGAGAAAAAAGTTTATCAATCACATTGCTCAAGATATTTATGTAAGACAAAAAGAACTTTTACCTGAGTTATTGAATTCTTTAAAAGAAACCCGTGCATGTTTACAAACAGGAGAAGATCCTTTCACTGCCAATCAATGCATTGAACACTTTAGTCGTATGAAAGCACAATTAGGTACGGAAGAGGATGACTATATCATACTTTGGGATGATAAACGGAAGAATACACTGCTCGATAAAATAGAAGATGAACTCATATACTTACAATCACGTATACCATGTGTAAATCGTGCACAAAACATTACTGATCTTTCATCTTGTATGAAATAATTTCCTATGAAATTTTACCGTATTTACATAGAGCTTACTAATGTATGTGGGCTCTCTTGTAGTTTTTGTCCAACAAAAGAATTGCCTTCTAGAGAGATGGATCTAATTTTTTTTGAATCTATCGTTAAGCAAGCCAAAGTCTATACCAATGAAATAGCATGTCATGTTGTAGGTGATCCTCTCACACTCTCAAATCTTCATGCCTACTTGGATATTATTCATAAGCATGGGCTTAAAGCGATGTTGACAACCAGCGGATACTTCTTGAAAAAGCATTCTTATGATACACTTTTTCATCCTTGTGTAAAACAAATAAATATCTCACTCAATAGTTTTAATAAAAATGATACCTCTATCACTTTTGAACAATATATTGCTCCAGTGCTTACGCTATGTCAAGCTAAATTGGATAGAAAGGAAGATATGTTTATTAATTTACGTGTATGGAATTTGGATGAAATGATGAGTGAACGTACATTTAATGAAACATTGTTTGAAACACTTTCTTCGACTTTTGAGACTAAACTTAATCTACAAAATATTTATGAAGAGAGACCAAAGTCAATACGTTTGGCATCAAAAGTATTGGTACATTTTGATAACTACTTTGAATGGCCTTCTTTGAAGAATGAGAATTATGGTCACGGTACATGTCAGGGGTTACAGTCACATGTGGCTATCCTGGCCAGTGGAAAAGTAGTACCTTGTTGTTTGGATTGTGATGGTGTTATAGAGCTTGGAGATTTGCATGAATCTACATTGGATGAAATTTTAACTTCAAAGCGTGCTGTAAATATGTTAGAGGGATTTAAAGAAGGCAAAGCCGTTGAAGAACTTTGTCAGAAGTGTAGTTATAAAGAGAGATTTAATACGTAACTAGTTACATGAGCCTTTCGCTGAGAACAAGCATTAAAATGCAGTGCATGTGAAGCACTAAATACTGAATCGTAAAACATAGTGTTAGCGTAAGTATATAGGGATTTGCCCTATATACGGTCAAAACTGTAAAAGCTTTGCCAGAAGTGTTCCTATAAAGATCGTTTTAATAATTAGTCTATATCAGGTGTAATTTTTTCAAATCTTGTACCTTCAAATGAAAAGTTCCCCATTGCACCCTCCGAATCAAATACAAACCCAACCATATTAGAACCAAAATCAACATCATCAGCTTCTTCTTCAGCATTATATTCTGCCAGAGCAATATTTACATCAAGTTCAGTTTCCCAATCATCATCTTCCATAAAAGTTTTGAGTGCATGATCTGTTGTAAAGGCTATGATCAGAGAGTATTGTTGTGCTCCCATTTGGAAACCCATCGATGCAGATGTGATACTATAGTATCCTTTAGTGACACCATTTATACGTAGAGCACCTTCACCATATTTACCACCAACAAAAAATCCTGCTTCTTTAACATCAGGAAAAACAACGTAGCCTTTGGCATTATCTAAAAACTTTTTGCCTCCATTTACTTCTTTGTAAAATACAATGAGTGCCTCATTTGCATCATTGTCAATTTCTTCTGCTGTATCTTCTGCCATAGATATTGAAGTAAATGCTAAGAGCATAGCCAATATGATGGATATAGTTTTCAATAATTTCATTACATGTCCTTGATTTGTTTGAATTATTATAACATAAAAATTTTATTAAGAATAGTAGGAGAAAGATTTAAAAGTGCAAAGCCCAAAAGAGCCTTGCAAGAAGTTTTTTGTGAAGAGTGGTCTAGATTTTAATTAAGGTTTAATTCTTTCAAATTTGGTACCTTCCATAGTAAAGCTACCCATCATTCCTTTAGAATCAAATACAAAAGCAACCATATCGTCATCAAAATCAACATCATCAAGTTCTTCTTTTGAATTCCACTCTGCTATGGCAATTTTACCATCAACATCTGTTTCCCATTCATCATCTTCTAGAAGAAGAAATTTATTGAGTGCTGCATCAGAAGTAAAGGCTATGATCATAGAATACATTTGTGCTCCCATTTGGAAACCCATTGATGCAGAGGTAATGCTGTAATATGCTTTAGTAGAGTTTCCTACACGTAGTGCACCTTCACCATATTTACCACCAACAAAAAATCCTACTTCTTTTATATCCGGGATGACCAGATAGGCCTTCGCATGTTCCAAATATTTTTTAGAACCTTTGACTTCTTTATAAAATGTGTTGAGTGCATCATCTGCATCACTGTTTATTTCTTTTGCAGAGTTCATGGTTGCCATGGAGATAGTACTAAATGCTATAAGCATAGTGAGCAGTAGAGTTAGAGACTTAAGTATTTTCATTTTTTATCCTTAATTGAAATTCATTAATTATAACACAAAATAGAATTGAATCAAGTATGATGAATATATAAAAAAGTAAAATCTATAAAGAAGGTAACTAAAAGTCTTTTTAAGAGTGAATTGAAAAGATAAAATAAATGTAAGGATTTGTATACATTTGATGGAAGAAAAACTCCATCAAATGCTAAGAAAGAGAAATTTAATTAGGCACTATTCTTTGGAATTTTGTACCTTCTATACTTACACCTAACATTAAACCTTCTCCACCATATATAAATGCAACAATAGGCTTTTCATAACTTATAGATGTAATATCTTTGCTCCCACCCCAGTCTGCTACAATGACAGAGCCATCTACACCAGCTTCCCATCCGTCACTTTTAATAAAGTTGTTTAAAGAAGCTTCGGAGATAAATGCAATGAGAACGGAATGTTCTTGAACACCAGCTTGGTATCCAATGGAAGCGGATGTCATACTATAAAAGTGTTTTGTCGTACCATTTACACGCAGTGCACCTTCTCCATACTCAGCGCCAAGGATAAAGCCACCTTTGATGACAGAAGGAAAGACAAGGTAACCTTTTACTTTAGAGAGAAATTCTGCTCCACCAGAAACTTCTTTTTCAAATTTTTTGATGGCAGCATCCACATCAGTATTAAGTGCATTAGCAGATTTTGCGAATGAAAATTGAGTAAAAGCTAGAGAGATGAGTAATAATAGCATCATTGGGTTGAGTTTTTTAATGTACATGTTGTAATCCTTATGATAATTGTCATATTATACCTGATAAAGTTAAATGAATTAAATACTAGGATAATCATGGAAAAAGTAAGTATTAAGGCTTATGCAGCAAGACATAAGTTGAGTATATTCAATGTTGTAAAAATGACAAAATCGGGTCAGTTGCCAATAGAAACAGTGCAGGTAAACGGTAAAGATATAGTCTATATTCTGATAGACAAAGACGTTGAAAATGAGGTTGAAAAGTCTATCGTTCGGGAAGAGAATAAAGTACCTTATAGTCTGAGAAAAGAGAATGAAAGACTTAAAAAAGAGATAGAGAAATTGAAAGAAGAGATAGTGGCATTGAAAAATAGAGTATAATAACGGTATGAAAGTAGTTTATATAACAGATGATATTTATCTACAGCATAATACCGGGTCAATGCATCCGGAGTCTCCATTACGTCTGAAGGCTATCAACAAAGCCATTGAACCTTTACATGAATTCCTGATATTTAAATCTCCTATCAAAGCCTCTGAAAGTATTATTGAATATGTTCATCCTTATGAACATATAGAAACCATAAAAAGTATATCTGAATATGGGGGAAGTATCGATTCGGATACTGTTTGCAGTATTGATTCCTATGATGCAGCAACTATGGCTGTAGGAGCAGGGGTTGTTGCTTTAGATGGTATAAGATCTGAAGAATTTGAGCGGGCTTTTTGTGCGGTAAGACCTCCTGGACACCACGCTACACCCACACAAGCGATGGGTTTTTGTCTTTTCAATAACATAGCCATAGCTGCACGCTATGCACAAAGTATAGGATATGAAAAAGTGATGATCGTTGATTTTGATGTACATCATGGCAATGGTACACAAGATACATTTTATGAAGACGACTCTGTATTTTATTTCTCTTCACATCAGGCGTATACATATCCCGGCACAGGGGCAGCGTCAGATAGAGGGCAGGGGAAAGGTGAAGGATATACTGCCAATTTCTTGATGATGCCTGAAAGTACTGACAGTGAGTTGCTTGATATTTATGAAAATGATTTACCTCCATGCATAGATAGATTTAAACCTGATATTATTTTGGTATCTGCAGGCTATGATTTACATGAAAGTGATCCTTTGGCACAACTCAATATAACTACTGAAGGTATAAGAAAAATGGTTAGATTGATCTTGAACAGTGCGGATGTTCCTTTTGTCTTTTTTTTAGAAGGTGGTTATGATGTAAATGCTTTAGGGGAAAATGTCAAAGTGTCACTAGAAGAAATGATATAGGACAAATATAAACATTTAAGTATTTATCTTAATTAATATTACTTATATTTATGTATATAAATGATATACTTTTCCATGGAAGTTTATAAAATAAAAAATATCGCCGGACATCTCGCAAAAGGATTTTTAAGTAATCCTCTTACTCCTGTTATAGCAGTTGCTATTTTACTTTTAGGTTTTCTTTCGTTGGAAATAATGCCTAGAGAAGAGGATCCACAGATAGAAGTGAGTGGTGGTTCTATTATCGTTGCTATACCTGGTGCTACACCCAGTGAGATCACCAATGTCATCGTCAAACCTTTGGAGAGGCGTATACGTGAGATCAAAGGGGTAGAGCATATTTATGGTACAGCTATGAATAATGTAGGTATGATAAATGTACAGTATTACATTGGTCAGAACAGAGAAGAATCCAACCTCAAACTATATGACAAAGTCATGCAAAATATGGATCAACTTCCCAAAGGTACCATGCAGCCATTGGTAAAACCTTTTGATATAGATATAGATATCCCTATACTTACTGTAGCATTTTATAAAGCAGGTAATGCAGATATTGATACAATCAAACTTTACAAAATTATACGCGAATTACAACAAGATATTAATGCCCTTGATAATGTAGCAAAAACCACACTGAAAGGTGTGAAAAGACCACAATTTAATATTCTGGTCGACCTACATAAACTTGTTGCCTATAATATTTCCTTAGGTCAAGTAACACAAGCCGTTAAATCTATATCTATGAATGCGCCAGAGATAGATACAACAACTTCAGAAGGTAAACTCATTGTCTTTGGTGTACAAAATGCCTTAGATGATGTAGATGATCTTAACGAACTGATCATTGCCCAATATAGGGGATCACCTATTTATTTGAAAAATATTGCCAAAGTGGAATATAACTATGATATCCAAAATTTTGACTCAGCGAGTATTACTTACCAGGAAAACATGGTAGGTAAAGAAGATGCTGATGAAAAAGTAAAAAATGGTCCACCTCTTTTCCATGATGCTGGTGATCAGATCACTATGACCATCGCAAAACTAAAA